>NZ_JABXKM010000019.1 GCF_017115025.1 Nostoc sp. NOS(2021)
GGGGAGGCAGAGGAGGCTGGGGGAGAAAGATTTTCGTCAAGGGTTTGAAATTGTTGCCAGAATTGTTTCCAAGGTTCTGGCAGTGCTTGTACTGACTCTAAAGCAGAATAGAGATGGCTTAAAATTTCTATTTCTGGCTGGGAAATTAGATAGCACTGATATGGATTGGCCGGATGCTGAAAAAGTTCGTGTGTCAGTTGTATCCGTGCTTCCCGAATTGCCTCAGCTTGGTTTGGGCAAGCCAGCATGAGTTGATCCCAATCATGGGGTTGAATATCTTGGGTAAGTTGATGACGCACCCAATCTTCTAAATCATCGACCCCATCAATAATTGTGGGGATGCCTTGGGGAAAGCGATCGCCACCAGCAAATTGCCCTCTTAACCAAGCTTCTGGGGAGGTCAATAGTAGCCCTTGAAACTCAGCACCAGGCCAAGCGTCACCTGTCCTAATCGATTTATTTGCTGGTAGCCACTGCTGTAGGCGGGGAATTTCTACCCGCAGCAGAAGTTGCTGCACTGCTTCTTGAGCAACAATAATTACAGGGCCATGCCACATCAGGGCTGATGCTATGAAACTAGTACGATACCGCCCTTGATAGCCACAAACCGCCCCTACTTGAATTAGGGCGCTACGTCCCAGGCGCAAGGCGCGTGCTACCAACCGTGCCATCGTCAAATGATGGGGCCAGGAAGGGAACCCCGCCTGCGATCGCAAAAAGTTATGTAGTGACAAATGAACTTCTGCCTCAATCACACGCTTTTAATTCCATACAAAGTGACTTTTACTTCCAATTGCCCCATTTCTATTATGTTGTCCTTTGTTATTTGTCATTTGTCCAAAACTAATGACCAATGACCAATGACCAATGACTAATCACCCAATACCCTGAATTATGCCAACTTACAGAGGAATTTCCAGCGAAGCCTTCAGGCATCCACTAGATCGCCAAGCCGAGCAAGCTTTACGAAATTTACCGGGATTTGATTTAATCGCTCGTAAATTTGTGGAATTTATCTACGAACGCCCTCAATTAGTCTATCTAATGGGAAACACCATCCAAGTCGGGCCGCGTCAATATTCCACTATTTACCAGATGTTTCGGGAATGCGTCCGAGATTTGGACATTTACCCAGAACCTACACTGTTTGTCTCGCAAAATCCCCAAGCAAATAGCTATGCGCTGGGGCAAGAGAATCCTTACATAGTCATAAATACAGGGATACTAGACTTACTAGACGAAGCCGAGATTCGGGCGGTGCTAGCCCATGAACTGGGGCATATTAAATGTGGTCATACTATTTTAATTCAAATGGCGATGTGGGCGATGAGTGCTGCTTCGGCTTTGGGAGAATTGACCTTCGGCATCGGTAATCTTGTAACACAAGGCTTGATTTACGCCTTTTTTGAGTGGCGGCGTAAAGCTGAGTTATCGTCAGATCGCGCCGCACTACTAGTGATGGATGACTTGAATCCTGTGATGTCAACAATGATGAAACTCTCTGGCGGTAGTAACAAATATGCCAATGAATGTAGTTTACAAGAGTTTATCAAGCAGTCAGAAAATTATCAGGCACTGGATGAAGATGGACTGAATCAGATATACAAATTCTTGCTCTACAATGGCGCTCAGGGTATGATGTTGAGCCATCCTTTCCCAGTTGAACGCTTGCATTACTTACGGGCGTGGGCAGTAACCGAAGAATACCAGCAAATTCGCCGAGGAAATTATCAGCGATCGCCCGCTTCCGGATCAGTAAATGTTGCAGCACAATCTTCCGAAAATCAAACAGAAACTTTGCGCCGTCAAATTGAAGAATTACAACGAGAAATCGACAGAATGAGAAGGACTGATACTAATTCGTAATTCGTAATTCGTAATTCGTAATTAAGGAGCAATTACCGTAGGTGGGCACTGCTAGAAGTAACAAAATCGAGGCTTTTAGATCAGTAAGTAGTGCCCACTTTACTTAAGACTAGTGCAAATTGTAATTTATTATACCGCATTAGCGTACTATTGGGAGTGGGAGCAATCCCAGATTCAAAATTAGGACTTGAAAATTGTTTGACTATATCTGAGCATTAAATTAGATGTAGGCATTTATCAATATGGCAATTCACTTGACAAAACGGTTTTTTGTGTTAGTTAATATTCTTTTATTTGTTCTTTTCATGCCGGGAATTGCCTTAGCCGCACCCGTTCAACTCCATACTACTTCTAGCGTCATTTTCGCCCAAACCACCAAAACTGCAAGCTACTCTACCTCGTCGGAGATTAACCTGACTCCCCTACAAAGCCAACAACTCCAGGCTGTGCGTCAGAGAAGAAACAGGGAAATTGAGGCTATCTTAAACACATCGCAACGTGACCAACTGACTCACAATCTCCGGGCTGGTAAGAACATGAATCAAGCTCTAGAAAAACTGAATTTGCAACCAGACCAGCAAGAGTTGGTAAAGGCGATCGTGCAATTTACTAACTTGAAAATGAAAGCTATTTCATCTAGGCATTCGCTAAAAATAGTATATAAATAAAGGTTGTACTTGCTGAGTAAAATATTGAATCTTTGTCAGATAAGATATCAATAATATTTTCTCTGACAGCCTTTTGGATAAAATGCGATCGCTTGATTGCACTTTTTCTTATAGGTATCTCACCTACTATTGCCCAATACGCTTGGGTTAAGACTGAATGGCACTAAGTTAAAATACAGCCCTTGTCCTGACTGGTTCCCAGCCTGGAGGCTGGGAACTCATTCTGGGAGGCTCCGCCTCCATAGCTTGACAAGAGGCAGAACCTCTCGGAATACATTCCCAGCCTGGAGGCTGGGAACGAGGCTACACAAGCTTTTGGGCTTTTATTAGTGCCATTCGGTTAAGACTTGATCCTCTTTAACCCTCCTTAAAAAGGAGGAATTAGAGCAAGCTTGATAAATTAGCTTAGAATAGCCAAACTTATGGAAACAGTTGACTAATCTGGATTTCAATTTCTGGAAAGGCAATCAAGGATAACGTTGCATCCTCCTGCAAAATAAATTCTTCATTGTAGCCTTCCAAATCAGGCTCACGGAAAATATAAACCTGACGCTGATTCACATCCAAAATCCAGTAATCAGCAATTCCTGCCTTAGCATATAAAGGTGCTTTCTGTTTCCGATCCGTGTCTAGCGTTGTATCTGCTACCTCAATCAATAAAAAGATTTCATTGGGTGCAGGATGATGATCAATGTATTTTCGCAAATCGATGCGGACAACGGCAATATCTGGTTCCGGTTCCGAGTATTGGCTTAATTGAATGGGATCTTGTACCCGAACTAAGGCAACTTCTGCTAGCAAACGCTTGAGATAGTCAGATGCACACAGCGTTGTCGCTGCATGGGGGGGATTTTTGGCACTTATGGGGATAACTTGCCCATCAATCAGTTCTACCCGTTCATCCTCTGTAATAATACCCGTTGCAAACATCCGGTGATATTCGTTTACAGTCCACAGGCGGACTCTAGTTTGTGTCATTGTGTATTTCCTTTAGCGATGCCTGCGACGGGCTACGCCTACGCACATCAATTTTAGGCGATATCATCATCTGCAAAACCCAAATATCTCTTACTCTCAACTTTATGCAGCATCTATAATTAATCTTGCCCTATTTAGTTCGTTACCATGTCGGAAGAAGATATCCGAGCCGCTAGGCTGGAGAAAGTAGAACAACTGAAGCAGCTAGGAACTAATCCCTATGCCTATCGTTGGGAATCTACCCATCATGCAGCGCAGTTGCAAGAAAGATTTGCCGATTTATCCAGCGGTGAAGAAGTTGATTTAGAAGTTGCGATCGCTGGACGCATTATGGCGCGTCGCGTTTTCGGGAAATTGGCTTTCTTCACTTTGCAAGATGAAACCGGCACAATTCAGCTTTATCTAGATAAAAATCGCATCCAAGAAGGTATGGCAGATATTGATGCTGATGCCTTCAATCACTTGAAACAACTCACAGATGCAGGCGACATTCTGGGAGCCAAAGGTACTATTAAACGGACTGAAAAGGGCGAGTTATCTGTCTACGTTAAACAATATACTATCCTCACCAAATCGCTGTTGCCCCTACCCGACAAGTGGCATGGATTAACGGATGTTGCCAAGCGCTACCGTCAGCGCTACGTTGATTTGATTGTAAACCCGGAAGTGCGGCAAACTTTCCGCCGTCGCGCTCAAATTACTGCTGGTATTCGTCGCTATTTAGAAGAACGGGATTTTCTGGAAATTGAAACGCCTGTTTTACAAAGTGAAGTTGGGGGTGCAGATGCACGTCCATTTATCACTTACCACAACACTTTAGAAATGGAGTTGTATCTGCGAATTGCCACAGAACTCCATCTCAAGCGGTTGATTGTGGGTGGTTTTGAAAAGGTGTTTGAATTGGGGCGAGTTTTCCGCAATGAGGGAATTTCGACTCGCCATAATCCCGAATTTACGACAATTGAACTTTACCAAGCCTACGCAGACTACAACGATATGATGGCGCTGACAGAAGGGATTATTACCACTGTCGCCCAAGAGGTACTCGGCACATTGCAAATCACCTACCAAGGGGAACCTATAGATTTAACACTACCTTGGCGGCGGGTGACAATGCACGATTTAGTTAAAGAAGTTACTGGCTTGGATTTTAATTCTTTCCAATCTTTGGAAGAAGCAAAAACAGCAAGTAAAAATGCTGAGATTCCTGGTGTAGACGAAGCCAAATCAATTGGTAAGTTACTAAATTTAGCCTTTGAAGAGAAGGTAGAAGCCAATTTAATTCAACCTACCTTTGTAATTGATTACCCTGTAGAAATTTCGCCCCTAGCAAAACCTCACCGTTCTCAACCTGGTTTGGTGGAAAGATTTGAGTTATTTATCGTCGGGCGAGAAACTGGCAACAGTTTCTCAGAACTTACTGATCCCATTGAGCAAAGAGAACGTCTAGAAGCCCAAGCTGAAAGAAAAGCTGCTGGCGACTTAGAAGCCCAAGGTGTAGATGAAGACTTTTTGACAGCCCTTGAATACGGTATGCCGCCTACAGGTGGTTTAGGAATTGGGATCGATCGGTTAGTAATGTTATTAACTGATTGTGCCAGTATTCGGGATGCGATCGCCTTCCCGTTACTCAAGCCTGAAGGCAGCGTTATTAAGCAATTTAGCTATGATCCAAAAACTCAAACACTGACTATTGAATTTGACAGTGGAAGTGTTTACGAGTATTTCAAAGTACCTCCCAGTGTCAAGGAAGACTTAGACAATGCACCGTCTAAAGGTCAATATTTTAACAAGTTTATTAAAGGGAAATTTAAGTTTGAACAGTTGAGTTGAGCTAGTAAGTACCATTCAACAGTAGGGTGCGTTATGGCGCTTCTCGTTTGTATGCAATACATATTGACCTCTCTCCAAACCTCTCTCCTTTTAGGAGAGAGGCTTTGAATCTTACTCCCCTTCCCTTGTAGGGAAGGGGTTGGGGGTTAGGTCTGTATTGGACTCAACCCAGAAGCGCTATATGGCTTTGCCTAACGCACCATTTTTATTACTAAATCTTTTATTACCTAAGTTGCACTCACGTAATCTATATAATATTCCTTGTAAAGAATAAAATGGTTGACATTCCTTATAAGGAATACTATACTGTGAGGTAGGAAGTGACTTGGACTTGGGAACTTTATCTAGATGTCAATGGGGAAATCCCCAAAGATTTGCTTGCTTTTTTCATCAGGATGATTCCGCAAGAGGAGCAACCAGAAAATCCACCAAAACCATTACTGAGTGCTTCCGAAACCAGGCGTTTGCAAGTTAATCTTGGCTACCTGTGCAACAAAGGACTCGCATCACTTACCAGTGGCATCTTTGAGAAACTGGAAGATGATTTGTATGAGTTACGTATGACCAAGAGCGAACATAATCCACGGTTTATCTTAACGGCTGCAACTCCTCAACGGTTTGTGGTGCTGCACGCCTTTATGAAGAAATACGATAACGCTATCAAAGATAGAGACAAAGAGCCTGCAAGAGTGAGATTGCGTGAATTGCAGCAGAGGGAACAATCATGAAAAAGCCTAATTTTCAAGCTTGGTTACAGCAAAAGGTAAGCGATGATTCAGAGGTGATTCTGGCAGGGAAGCTAGAGTATTTGCGTCTCTACCTTACTGATGCCATGCGGGAAATACGTAATAAAGCAGGATTAACTCAGACGCAGCTAGCGGAGAAACTGGGAGTACAACAAGCGGCGGTGTCAAAGTTGGAGTCGGCGTTAAAAGAACATGAGTTGGAATCAGTGTTGCACTATTTACACGCATTGGGTGCAGATTTGCTGGTAGCCGTCAAACAAGGGGATGAATTATATCAAGCCAGCGATAACGAAGGTGTATTGCTGGTAGATGTACCAGATGTAGTTGCACAAAAGGCATTGGCGGCAAACATGAGCGTGCGGGAATATGTGCGTGTTGCGATCGAGAAGTTTTCCAGCCAAAATGATAGGCTGAGAACAGCTTTAGTAAAACTGCTGGAAAGTGACGATCCGGTAGCGCTGAAAGTGAGAGAGCGTTTGGGTGCAAGGACAATCCAAGAAGTTGCTGTAGAGTTGGAAAAATGTTTGAGTCTATCTGAAGAAGATAGGATTTTCGCTGTGAAAAATGTTTTGGCTGCTAATGTTGCGTGTGGAGAAAGTAATCGCGGAAGTAGTGATGAAGTTGATGAAATTGAGTTGTTGGATTTAGCTGAAGAATTGCTAGAGAAGTTGGCAGAAATTTTGAGTTAAGTATGAATTAGGTATTGTTTAAATTAATATGGAGCAAGAATTTAGTAATGAACAGAATGAACATATTATCAAAGCATATTTAAGTATCATTAAAGAAATTTTAAATTGTACAACTGGAGAAGAAGGATATATTTTGATGGCTAATCAGGAATTGATTATTGATGATAAATTCCTAAATGTACTTAACAAATGTGCTGATATTCTTTTAGAAGAAGGAGATAATAAAAAGGCTGCTTATTTATATGACGTAGCTGAAAAAGTATCTATTGATATTTCCAGAAAATTCTTAAATACAGCATTACAAGCAACTTTAAATAGCACTGGCAATCTTAAAGCAATTTATCCCCTTTTAGAAGCAAATTTAGATAAACTGAATAAAAGACTTATTATTTTATTGGAAAATTGGAAAATCTCTATTTTACCTAAATTAACAGTTGATGAAGCAGTAGTAACAGCAGCAGCAATTATTGATTTTAGTAAGCGTATTAAAGAATTTCCATTAGGTAATAAATCTGACAATATAGAAATCGCCATTGTGTGTTGCCAAGTAGGACAAACTGTATTTACTTCAGCTACTTACTCCGAAATATGGGGATTAGCACAAACTATACTGGCATATCTTTACTGGGAACGTATAGAAGAAGATAGAGCGCAAAATCTAGAAACTTCTATTAATTTCTGTCAAGAAACTTTAAAAATTCGTAGTTATGAAACTGAACCACAAAATTGGGCAGAAGTACAAAATATTCTAGGACTTGCCTATCGAGATCGTATACGTGACGATAAAGCTGAGAATCTAGAACTTTCTATTATTAACTTTAAAAACGCTTTACAGGTTTTTAAGATTACAGAAAATCCCGAACAATGGGCTTGGGCACAGCATAACTTAGCAACGGTTTACTCTCAGCGTGTTTATGGTAATCAGGATGAGAATATTCAAGGTTCTATAAGTTGCTCACAAAAAGCCATACAGGTTTTTACTCGTCAGGCTTTTCCTGAATATTGGGCTAGAACTCAGATGAATTTAGGAAATGCTTATCTCAGAAAAGAAGATCCTAATTGTAGCAACACTCAGGAGATTGCTATAAAATGCTATAAAAATGCTTTACGAATTTTAACCCCAGAAAATTATCCTGAATATTGGGCTTTAGTTAATAATAATTTGGGGATAGTCTATGCAGAATATATTGATGGAAATGAGAACAATAATTTTGAAAAAGCTATAATTTGCTACGAAAAAGCTTTACAGGTTTTTACTCGTGAAAGCTTTCCTGAAAAATGGGCAATGACCCAAATTAATTTATGTAACATATACTACAAACAAGGTTTAATACAAGAAGTAATCGAATCCTCGCTTTTAGTGCTGGAAACATATACTCCCACTTCTTTCCCCTTTTATTGTTTAGCTGCGGCGCGACATTTAGGTAATGCTGCTTCTAGTGCTGGACTCTGGCCATTAGCTATGGATGGCTACTGTATAGCAATTGATGCCCTTGAGCAAAAACGTAATTGGGAAAAGTCAGAATTTAACCGCCAAAAGACACTTGAGGATTTTATTGGCATTTACGAAAACATGGTGCAAGCTTGCATCAACGCTGGACAAATAGAAAAAGCTTTTGAATACTCCGAGCGATCGCGTTCCAAACGCCTAGTAGACTTAATGGCAAGCTACAACCTCTCTCAAGGCGAAGAAATCCCCCCAAAAGTTCAAGAATTATTACAGCAGTATGAAGAACTGCAACAACAAATTGACCAGGAACGCCAAAGCCATAAATCTGAAAATAACCGCAGTGATACACGCGCCGCTTGGGAAGCTTATAATGAAGCGATCGCATCTTTAGAAACCCAAAAACAACAAGTTTGGGAAAATCTCAGAGGCGAAGATCGTGTATTAGCTGGAGAAATTCAAGTTAACCCCCTCAGCTTGTCAGAAATTCAAAATCTAATTGACCAACCCAATACAGCTATTCTCAGTTTCTACACTACCAACAGCGACACTCATATTTTTGTCGTGCAGAAAAACCAAATTACTCTCCACACCTGCACAGGACAAGGGTTAGAGACGTTGCAAGGCTGGATTGACCAGAATTGGTTATTGCCTTATATGAATGATCCCAAAAAATGGGAAACTCAAATTAACAGTATTCTCCGCGAATTAGCTGAATGCCTGCAAATACCTGAACTCATATCCCAACATCTTCAAGTAATAGAAGAATTAATTTTAGTCCCTCACTTGTTACTGCATCAAATTCCCTTCGCTGCTTTGCCTACAGGAGAATATCAGGAATATTTAGGAGATAAATTTCTCATTCGTTACACCCCAAGCTGCCAAATTTTAGATTTTTGTCAACAACGCGACACTGTAGGGACATTTAATGAAATATCTCTACAATATGGAACTGTGGAAGATGCCGAAGATAACCTTCCCTGTGCAAGATTTGAAGGTGAAAAACTCGCCAAAATATATAATATTCCACGAAACAACAGATTAATTGGAAGCAATCAAGCCACCTCTAATAACTATCGACAGTTAGCACAACAAGTTCAAGTACTTCATTCCTGCCACCATGCCCAATCTCGCCTCGATAATCCTTTTGAATCACAGTTAAAATTAGCTGATGGTAGTATCACCTTGGGGCAATTGATGACACCAAGTTGGCGTTTGCCTCAACTTTTAGAAGTGTTTCTCTCTTGCTGCGAAACTAATTTAGGTACTCCTTCCCTAACTGATGATATTCTTACTCTCTCCACAGGATTTTTGTGTGCAGGTGCTAGAAGTGTTGTTAGTACTTTGTGGTCAGTTAATGATTTAGCCACAGCATTATTTTCCATTTTTTACTATCAGCAGCGACAAGAAGGTAAAAACCGTCCTGAAGCATTACAGAAAGCCCAAATTGAACTGCGCGAACTTAAAAAAGAGGAATTTTTGAACAGGAAGGATATTAAAAAACTATACAATCACGCAAAAACTGAATTTGAAGAAGCGCAGAATAAAAGATCCCAATACGAGCGAGGTTCAGCAGAGTGGTTAAATTGGACTCGTAAATTTATAAAGTACCAGAAGCTTAAAAATCAGATTGAGGTGCTAGAAAATTCCATAGAGCAATTCCCCTTTTCACATCCTCGCTACTGGGCTGCTTTTATTTGCCACGGTTTACGGTGATAAAACAATATTGGGACAATTACTCGCTTACTCATCAACCTGATTCGGATTTGGTAAAAATTCAGGATTCAGAGTTTCGCCTAAAGTGTAAGGGCATATTTCTGGAAAAACTTGCTCACCTAATTGAGTTTCTCGAATTGCTAAAGCCAAACCTAGTTCATAAACAGTGAAGAAAACTTCATCTAAATAAGGTTTCAAACTAGTGCTATCTTGCAGAAGCAGCTTAATTTGAACACGTTGCTCTCGAATTGTACCCAACCAGCTATTGCTACGTTTTTCAGCTTGAAACTGCCATTTCAGTAAGTGTCCTAGCAATACTCCCAGGCGATTTCTCAATTCTTGCCGTTCTCTTCTGCCCAAAGTTTCAATTTCTTCAATCAGGTTAACCGTATCTAATTGATCCCACTGCTGAGTTTTGAGCAAGCTAACCTGCTGTTGAGTCCAAGTATAGAAATCTGTTTCATACAGATGAGATGTGTACATCTTTTCAACGGTCATAAGCTTTTATTTAGCAAAACTCCATAATGACTTTAAATAATCAATGGTAGTACGATGCCTACGGCGGCAAGCTACGCCTCACCTGCTATATAAAAAAATATTGGGTGGCGCGATGCCTACGACGGCAAGCTACGCACCACCCAACCTAAAATAATCTAAAATCTAACGACTAATTCGCTACTTCAGCCAGTTCAATAACGCGCCCTTCATAGTCCTTAACCAAAAAATTCAGGGGCTTCTGGTTACGAATCTTGAATTTCAAACCGCGCATTTCGACTCGCATTAAAATCATTTCCAGACAGTCATGGTCAAAGCAAACGTGGCGTTGCTGATTTTTGCTACCTAAACTCGCGCCAGTAATGATGTGTAGCTGGGTATTTTTCTTCAATTGATACCACAGCCCATCATTGGCATTATTCAGCATTTTGCTAGACAAGCTCGGCCCAGTAGACATATATAGCGGATCAATACCAGTTGCGCCTATAGTTTGTTCGTAGTTGTAGTAGTAGTGCAATGGCACCTCAGCTGCTGGCAAATCTAGCAGCCCTTCATACAACTGTCGGGCAATCTCCAAATCTGACACCATTACAGTGTGTACTTTTGGGGCACTGGTGAGGAACATCCACATGGCACCAGCGTAAGCTGCTAGCAGCATTACCATAATGCCTTGGGTGGAGAACAGGCTATCTAAGGGCAGGGAAGGCAGAAAGGAGCCTAATGTAAGGGGACTGAGCAGGAACGATATCACACTAACTGCTATAACCATTGAACAAATAAGGATTCTATAAGGGAGCCGATTTTATGATTGTCGATTAAGACTAAAATTAAGTCCTTGTTTCTAGTTTATCAATACTCAACTAGTCTGAGTCTGGGCTACAAACTGGGCAACACCAAGATATTATGCGATTAACTACGGGAGTTCAATTCCCAAAACTATTTTAACAACTATCAACTCAAAGGCTTGTGCAAATTCCTCATTTTCCTGAAGCTAATCACCCCCTGGTGAAGTCGCTGTTTCATCACAGTGACGATGAACTACTAACTCTGTTTCAGCGCTATCCAGATGCAGGGAAGTATTTTACGGTGATTTTTTGCCGCTATAGTCCCATAGTGTATACCTTAATTCGGCATTCGGCGCGATCGCCTGTGCAGGCAGATTATCTGTTTGCCCTCACTTGGCGACATATTTACTACGAACTCGGTGGACTAAATTTAACTAGCCCTGAATCAGGTGAGCAAGCCTTAACTATGCAAAATTGGTTAATTAATATGACAGCTTTCTGTATTAACGAGATTAAACTACCACCCACAGAAGCAATTCATTATTCTCTTCAAGCGACTTCGCCGCCGCTATGGTGCTATGTAGAACAGTCGTTAGACCAACTACCACCTGTTTTGCGATTAATCGTGTTAATGGCTCAAACTTTCCACTGGAGCGAAACTAGAATTGCTGCCTATCTGCAAGCCGAAGGAGAAGCGATCGCACCTAGCGAAGTAGCCAATTTTCTCCAGGAAGGCTATCGTATGCTAGAGGACAAATTGCCCACAGATATCCGCACCATATACTTCGGGGAAGATTTTGCTCAACCATAATTTAAGTATAAACGCGTATATTCCTTGTCTTCAAGTTAAAAACTTAAAACTTCTTCTTAGACCATCTACTTAAACCCGCAGCTTTACGGGTAATTTTTATGAAACAACGGTTTTTATTTCCCAGGCAAAAGGTAGGCTTAATTTGTATAGGTAAGCCAGTGCGTTGCTCTGGTCAAGAGAGTTGTAGCAACTGGCGGGCGATTTATCGTCCCCAGGTACTTTTACAGAGCTTTCTACTGTTTACTTTTTTGCTGAGTCCGATCGCTGCGGGTGCGGTTGATATTACCCAACAACTCCACCGCCCTTTAAATAGTTCGGTTGGGCGACAATCAAGAGATGAAGCAGATAGTTTGCTAGGTATCGGTGAACAACAATACGCTTCAGGATATGCCGATAAAACAATTGCGTCTTGCTTGCGGGCACTAGAACTATATCACTCAATTGGCGACCTGAAAGCACAAGGTCAGACTTACAATTTGCTTGCTAAGGCTTATGTCCAGCTAGGTAGTTTAAAAGAGGTGGAAGATTCTTTACGACGAGGATTAGCGATCGCTCGTGATACTCAAGACTTCCAAGCTCAGATTTTTGTGCTAAATAATATCGGTACATTTCTGCTGCAACAAGGCGAATCGGCTGCTGCTGGTAAAACAGTTGAAGATGCACTCACAATTGCTCACAATGTCAAAAATATTGAAGGTGAAGGGTTGTCTTTGAGTAATTTGGGACTAGTAGCAGCTAGGTTGGGAGATTATAACAGAGCAATTAAATTGGATGAAAATGCTTTAATTTTCCGCCGTCAGACTGGCGATGCCATCGGTGAAGCAAATACGCTGAATAATTTAGGAGATGCTTATTTAGCATCTAGAAATTATCAAGATACCATTGCCACTTATGGGGTAGCAATGCAGACAGCTAAAACTAACCGCGATCGCACTAATGAATTACGGGCAATTGACGGTTTAGTTAAAGCTCACAGTGCTGTAGGACGCTACGAACGGGCTTTTGATTTACTAGAGCAACGTTTAAAACTCGCTGAAGAATTGCAAAATTTGCCAGAAGAATTAAAATCTTTTCAGTCCTATGCTCAATTATACGAGCAGCAAGGTAATTACCTAACTGCCCGCAATTTTTACGAAAGGGCGATTATACTAGCGCGGACATTGGAAGACAGCAAACAAGAAGTGCAATTGCAAGATCAGCTAACTAAAATGCTTCAGCGAAAGTAGGAGTTAGGAGTTAGGAGTTAAGAGTTAGGAGTTAGGAGTTTGGAGTTTGGAGTTTGGAGTTTGGAGTTTGGAGTACCAAGAACGCACTTAGCGTCACGCTCTTTTTCAACATTTTTCGCACCCCCATAACCCAATACAAGTTGAGTTAAGCATTTCTTTCTTCTCTCAGTGTTCTCTGCGCCTCTGTGGTTGGTTAAAAAAATTGACTTTGACAAAGAGTGTTAGCCTTAACACCAAGCGTATTGCCCCATAACCTAAAAATTACTGTGAACAGGAGTAGAGTTAAGACTGAAGAGTTGTTTAACTGTTAACTCCTCACTCCTAACTCCTAAATGTTTAATTAATTCAAGAACACTGAACCGTTTTTTTCAATTCTCATAGCACTTCTACCCTGTGCTGCATCGGTGGCTTCGTTAAATCTAACTTCCAATTTTCCTGGATCTGAAGAGGCTTGTGGAGTCACTAGCAACTGTCCGCCATCATCTCGTTGAAATGTCACCGTTACTGGTGCGTTTAGACTTTGCAATATTACATCTGACTTACCTTGTAGCGATCGCGGTGCCGTATCGCCAATCACTTGGAAAGTTATATTAGCCGCAGTGTCATTCACCAACCTGATATCAACTTTACCATTATTCAGTGCGATCGTCGCGATCGGGGTTTGTGGTGGTTGGTTAGTGGAACCCCCCTCTGGTATCGGCTGTTGACTTTGATCTCCACGGGCTGGACCTGGTGAACTGACACCTGGTTGTGGAACTTCACCGCCGACACCCAATTTTGTTTGGTCTTGTGATCGGGTAGCAGGGACGGGAAGAAGCCCTTGAGCAGCTAATCTTTGTGTTATCGCATTCGGAGGACATCCCGGCGGCACCACAACCTGATTATTATGTGGTTCTTCGTAGAAAATCCTCGGACAAGGGTTAACTTTGGGAATAGATTCTTGTGCTAATGCTTGAGGCATTGCTGGCAGACTAATGATTAATCCCCCACAAATAGCGCCAAATAACTCAGCCGACTTGCGAAATTTTTGAGACTTCATATTCATGATTAACTCCTAAAAAAACTTCAATTTTTCTTTTTTTAAAAATTCAAATTTACAAATCGCAAATTAAATTAGTTTAATCTGTCAGTGTATACATCGGATTTTAGCAAGTAGCTCTATTTTTTGTATCTAACCAGAGACTTGAAAATCATCTAAAATTAGACATAACTCTTTCATTCCCAAGGCTGAAAAAGCTAAATCATTAGTGATAAATCCCAAAATTAACCAAAATTTTTAATGAGTTATGAATTTTTTTAAATTCATAACTCATTACTCCAGAATCTTAGCTACAATAGTTCAAATAGTTCAATAGCTTTAAGCTTCTTCCCAAAGCTGGCGAACTTGATCAGGTAGCCAGCTAGCAATTTCCTGAATTCGTTCTGGCGATAATTCGTCTTTAGTAGCAGAAAACACGGCTTTAACCACCTGTTCGCGTTCTACATTTGGTGGCATTCCACCTTCATTTGCCACCCGAAATAAAAAGCGATCGCTATTAATCTTAAAGATGCCAGGGCCTTGCCAAGGTGGACGCACGCGACTTAAAAATCCCACAATTGGATTTGTATCGTGCCACAGGTCTGCAATATCCATTTGCAGCGATTTATCATCGGTTATTTCGGCTGGTTTTTGCAGTTCTTCCTCAACTCGGTCAGCAGCTTCTGTAGTCATCAGATCGCGCATCACCCGGAATACTACTTCGGTGATGTCCCTGGCATCGTAAATATCTGGCAAACCACTTTGAGCCTTGACTTTTTCCAAAAATGGTATATCTTTTTCCTTGATCTCGCGGGAAGAAGTTGGCATTTAACCCTCCAAAATATTATTCTTCATAGATGCATATTTGCCAAAATAAAGTAGCAGTATGTTATAACTACTCCAGCAAAGAAGGAAAAGTAGAAATATCAAACTGTAGCCATTTAATAAATGACTAAATATTGCAACTGTTGTTATATAAAGTAGTAAATTTATTTACTTTTCTACATCTATCACAGGAAACAAATATTTATTGCTGAATTAAGACTCAAGAGTTATTGGTAAAGTCACAGTAAACGTGGTGCCAATGCCTTGGGTACTTTCAACTTGAATATGACCCTGATGATGTTCGACAATAGCTTGAGCGATCGCTAATCCCAATCCTGAACCAGTAGCGCTGGCTGTCGCTGTATTCCCAGTTGTATGAGTACGTGCCGGATCTACCCGATAAAAGCGGTCAAACAAGCGTGGTAGTGCTGACGCTGGAATTCCAACTCCGGTATCACTCACTTTAACTTGCAACTGGGCACTGGTGTAACGTAGTCCAGAAACGCGATTTATTCCCTCTATCCGTGCTAATTCCACTTTCACCCGTCCACCTGCTGGACTGTAATGCAAGGCATTAGCAATTAAATTTGTGAACAGCCGCAGCAGTTGATCCCAATTGCCCACAAGGGTAAACCAATTTTCCAGTAATTCGGGGCTAGTTTCCGAGGCAGGAGGGTCAACTAAGTCTAAAGAAAGGGCGATTTCTTTTTCAGGGACTAACAATTGTTGTTCTTCAACCACCTCCATCAGCAAAGCGTCCATCGGACAAGGTGAAAAAGTATCTTTGCTAATACCACTATCCTGCCGTGCTAGGAACAGTAAGTCATTGACTAACTTACCCAAACGTTGCGTTAACCGTTCCACCACCTTTAACTGTTGCCGATACTGCAAAGAATTAGTCGCTTCTGCCTCTGCTAAATCCAAGTCAGCAAGGGCAACTTGTACATTTGTTTGAATCAAAGTAATGGGACTTCTAAGTTCGTGGGAAGCATCAGCAGTAAATTGTTTGAGGCGTTGATAAGACTCACCTACAGGTTCCATCGCTTTACCCGAAAGAAACCAGCCACTTGCGCCTACGGAAAGCACCATTAACCCAATACCTAGCGCCAAATCAAAAATTAACTGGCGACTGGGTTTAGTTACTTCAAACCAGGGATGACTAACACGCAGATATCCTAATACTTGCCGTCTCACCTCCACTCGTTGTGTGACTTGTCGCAATAACAGTGGGGAAGGTGGGGCCCCCTCTGCGGATAAGGGGTAATGGGGAGTTAGGAATTTTGAATTTTGAATTTTGAATTTTGAATTTTCACTCTCTCCCTTGACTACGCGCACAGTTTCACCAGTGCGGTTGGCATGAATAGGAATATTTAGGGGTTCGGATAGCGTTGACCAAAGTAATTTGCCAGTCGGACTAAACCATTCTAGGTCGATGTGGTCATCTTCTACGGTGTCGGTATTGTCACGAAAACTGGCTTCTACATTAATGCGAAATTTATCTGCATCAGCATTAATTGGCTCAAATATCAGCGTAGATGCACAGCGGCTGGTCGTGAGACAACGCTCCACTATTTCCACTACATGGTTAAGGGTATCATCAATCCGCTCAATCAGCGTACTGCGGACGTATAAATAAACGCCACTAGCAAACAGTAGTAGTAATACAGCAGTGACGGCAGTGTACCAAATTGCCAGACGGCGACGAGTAGCTTGAAACATATTGCAATGCCGTGAAAAATGCTTTGGGTAAAAATACTCTTGATCTGGATATAACTATAAAAATTTTTATCCTAAAATTCTCCAGACAAATAATTTGATTTTTTAACTATTAACATCAAACAATTAAGTATTTTTATGTAGATTCTACGTATACATAAACTTAAAAAAGTTAAATGTTTTTACGCAAGCATCATATTGAACCTAAGAGTTAAATTCTACTTGCAAGCTAAGTTTGAAGGAGAAATGCCAAATAACATTAAAAATTTCATAGAAACAGCTGATACATAACTCTTTTGTGAATGAATCTATAAAATTGTAACAAAATTGCTCAGTTGTTATAAAAAAAATGAGCAACAGAGTACGGCATCACCCGAAGGTTTTGGTGCGTTAGGCTACGCGATAACACACCCTACCATATACTAAGATTTTTTCAAAAATCAAATCGGATTGCTATATGTGCTTGAGCTTTATAAAAAATAATAAATAACTATGCCAACTTATTCAGGATTCTCTGATCCAGGAAATACAACAGCCACAGCTTTAAATACTGCATCTTCATCTTATATTGGTGGCTCTCTTACAAGTACATCTAATATATTTCAAAACTCTATTGGCGGTTCTGACTTAATCGATACTTACAAATTTACTGTTAGCAGTTCCAGCATCGTTAACTTAAACTTAGATGGCTTAAGTAGCAATGCAGATTTATATCTGCTAAACAGTACTGGCGGGACTATTACTAAATCTGCTCAGTCAGGTAATACATCAGAATCAATTAGTACCTCGCTAGCTATTGGCACATACTACGCTCAGGTTTACGATACAGCAAGCAACACGAATTATAACCTCAGCTTTTCAGCAAATCCTATCCTAGACAGTGGACGACTAGCTACTGACAATACAATTGCCAACGCATACACTATTCCTACACCACTAAGTGGCAGCAACCCCAACTACAGTACAACTGATTTTGTGGGAGACCAAAGTGGGATCACAGATAGTAGTGTAATTCAAGACGCTAAAGACTTTTACAAAGTTGACTTAGCAAGCAACGGTACACTCAATATTACACTCAATGGTCTAACAGCCGATGCCAATCTCGTCTTGCTTCGGTCTGGCCCATCAATCATCCAATCATCTAATCAAACCGGCACTACATCAGAATCTATTGTCACTAGCAGTCTTGCCCAAGGTTCGTATTACATTCAAGTGTATGCAAATACAAAAAATGTTACCAACTATGGTTTGCAAGTTGCATTTACCCCAGACCAAGTAGACAATGCTGGCAATACACTAGCAGCAGCGCGAAATATTACCACTCTCCCTTCAAGTTTCTCAGACTTTGTAAATTCCTCTGACAATCTAGATTACTACCGCCTAGATTTAACAACTTTGACAAATTCTGATGCATTAGTTGACATATCCTTAAAACCAACAAGTGCAAATGCAGATTTACAACTGCTAGATAGTTCCGGTTCTGGAGTTCAATCTTCGCAGCAGTCAGGAATTGCTACAGATGCAATCAGGCGTAGCTTAAAAGCGGGTGTATATTACATTTTGGTGACTCCTGGTACAGGTGCTGCAACTAACTACGATCTCAGCGTATCTACCACACCAATAGCAGCAGACCAAGCTCCTAACACTCAGAATACAGCCAAGAATATAGGTGTTTTAACAGCTTCTCAAAGCTTGAACGAGTTTGTCGGCAATATTGATACTGATGATTACTACACTTTCAGTCTCAATAGCAATAGTCTCTTCAGTCTCAACCTCAGTAATTTGTCTGATAACGCAGATGTGCAACTGATTGACAGTACTCGAGTTGTTATTCAATCATCTGCCAATACAGGAACAGCAAATGAAACTATTAACACCAGCCTGAGCGCAGGTACTTATCTTGTTCGGGTCTACACATCTGGTTTAGCCAACACCTTCTATAACTTAAACTTGTCTACTACTGCACAAGCTCATATAATTGACCTGAATCCAGGCTCTAACAGTTCCAGCCCTGATAATTTAACAGCCTGGAATAACACTTTGTACTTTACTGCCAATGATGGCAGCGTCGGCTCTCAGCTATGGAAAAGTGGCGGCACTGTAGCCAACACTACCCGCATCACTAATATTAATCCTGGCAGTTTTAACCCAGCTAATCTAACTGTCTTTAATAACAAACTGTATTTTACCGCCAATGATGGCACGAAAGGTACGGAACTTTGGGTATACGATGGCACTCAATCTCAAGTATTTAGTGACATTAATCCTAATTCTGCCAGCTCTAACCCAAGTAATCTGACTGTTGTTGGTAGCAGCCTGTTCTTTACTGCTGACAATGGCACAAACGGTAGAGAAGTTTGGGTATATGACGGCACACAACTTCACCTAGTGAAAGACATTTACTCTGGTGTCCAAAGTTCTAGCCCAACCAATCTCACCGCTGTTAACGGCAAGCTTTACTTTGCAGCTAATAACCCCAGTAATGGCACTGAGCTTTGGGTAAGCGATGGCACTGTTAACGGAACGCAAGTTATTGACATCAAACCGGGAACACTTGGCTCATCTCCTGCTAACCTCACTGCTGTTGGCAGTACGCTGTACTTCACTGCCAACAATGGTACTAGTGGATATGAAGTATGGAAGTACCAAACTGGAGTAGCTAGTTTGGTTAAAGATGTTACGCCTGGTAATAATGCAGTTGCACCGAGCTATCTGACAGCCGTGGGCAATGGCCTGTACTTTGTGAAATATAGCGATGACTTTAAGCCAGAACTATGGAAGACTGACGGTACTTCTGGCGGCACAGTCAGGGTTAAGAATGACACTACTCAAGCACCAAATATCGGTTTTGGTGCGTCCAATCTGACTGCTGTTGGCAATACTCTTTACTTCATCGCTCCTGATAATGCAACTGGTCTAGAACTATGGAAAACTGACGGTACTGATGCCAACACAGGACTAGTTAAAGATATTTGGGTCGGTCCCGACTCCAACAACAGTATTCCCCAAAGTCTCATCAATTTTAATGGCTCCCTGTATTTTGCCGCTTCTGATGGTAGCAGCAGGGAAGTATGGAGCAGCGACGGCACAGCTTTAAATACGCGCAAGGTTAGCAATATTTATGCCAATGGCAATGCTGACCCTGCCAAGCTGACTGCCGTTGGTACAAGGCTGTTCTTTACCGCCACGAATGGGACTAACGGAACAGAGTTATGGGTGATTTAAACAGGAGGTGATTGTCAAAAAATAAACCAGATTTAATCGGTTACTAGCTCATTGAAGTCTGAACAACTTCTACACAAACCCCAGAGGCATTGGTTTGCTTAATAGAGACTACTAATTCTAATAACAGTCAAAACAAATTGACACAAATAAGGAAATGAGGAGTAATTTTCAACTATGAAGAACAAATTTTTAGCGATCGCTGCTAGTATAGCTGCTTTGGGTACTGCTATTGTTTCTGCACCAGCACAAGCTCAAATTGTGGGTACACCAACACCTGTAAATCTTAGCGTCCAAGTACCTGAAGTACTCTACTTGAGGACTGTTAGTGACATTTTTGTGGGTCTGACAGCAGCTGATCTCGCGTCTGGCTTGAACCCAAGTGGAACTGGTTATTATGGCAGCGATAACACCAGTGGTACAGTAGGTACTAATCCTCTTGGTGGCCCAGCTGGCACGGGTGTGAATACTGGATCACCATTTGCAGTAACAGGTCCTGGATCATTCAACCAGTCGTTACCTAATGTCTATGCAGTATGGTCTAACAGCCCGCGTCCAGGGGGAGTTAACATCACTTACAATAAGGGCGGAAGCTTATCTGGAACACTTAATGCTGTATCTCCGGCAACTGGGAGTGTAGCATATACTATTGCTTCAACATCTAACCAAACTGGAAAAGTTCCCCAAGGCTTAGTCAATCCTACTTACGTTGGTGCACTTGATTTGACTCTAGACTTAACTGGCGCTACCACCGCAGGTTCATATACTGGCGTAATTACCGTGACAGCGGATGCTCCTTAATTAAGGTTAAGGCTATTTAGGTTTTGGCAGGAAGCTGTCATACCAATTTGGGATTTGGGATTTGGGATTAAAAGCACTGTAAGGCTATTCTAGGAATCTCAAACAATACTACTTATCTACTATTGGGTGTCAAAAGTTTTGCCAATTCAGCTTTAAATAGCCCTTAACTCTCACTTCTCTGACATTCGGAGAAGATATCTGTCATGGACATCGGACACACAGACCAGATTCTTCTCCTTCCGCTTCTCATAGGATGTTTTAAAAGTATTTGGCGAATGGAATTCGCTACTACACAAGCAAAGTCCACCTCCGTGGACTAATGCAAAATCAAGGTTTTTTTAACCTGCGTAGGCGGGTTTTGCCTGTGTAGCCGCGATTTCTAATCGCCAGGATAGATAAAAATAAACTTTTAAAACATCCTCTTAGACTTCTTTGCACTTGCCAAACTTCTAAGTTGAAGACGCTAAATACAGGCAAGTGTGATATCAACAATCAGCAATATGTCACAAAATAAAATCATTAGCTGCCTAAGTACTAGTATAGCGATTCTATCCTTATCACAGCCCTGTACACTCGCACAAACATTATTTGTAGAAACCTTTGCACCTACACAGATTAATCAGTTATCAATTCCCCAAAAACTGATTATCCCTCCGATAGCGCAAACAGAAATTTCAGCTGCTGGCTCTGCGATTAGTGATTCGGTCAAAAATCAGCAAGATTTACTGACTCCTCCCAGCTTTCATGCTGTGATTACTCGTGAATTACCAAAACTCTGGCAGATGCGAGTGCCTATAGAACAAGTGGGTTTTCTCTATGCCACCTATGAACTTAGGGCTGAGAATGGACGCAACAATGCGGTGAGCAATGAGAATGCTTCTAGCTCAACAGTTCAAGTTGTAATCGAACCATTGCCTATTATCGAGATTTCCCGCGATCGCAATACTAATACAGCTTTAGTGCAGGGGGGAATGCGATTGAGAATGGATCTCTCGACTGCACAGTTAGCGGGTGGATATTCTGGCGAGATGACTGTCACAGTTAATCGTCGTTAGTTTTCAGTTTTTGCAGTTAGAAATCGTTTGTTTGTAACATGTACAGGGAAAAATTTTCAATCAGATGTTGTCAAAATCTAGAAATATAGCTTTAGGTTTAATGGGGGTATTGGCATTAGGAATGCCTCCGGCTACAGCACTAAATATTGGTGTCACACCTTCTAGGATTGAAGTAGAAATTAATAGCAGCAAAATGCGTACTCAATCTATTCGCGTTTTGAATGCTTCATCTGAGCCAATCGAAGTTAAAGCTGTTGTGCGATCGTGGGTAATGAGTGAAGATAATAAACTGCAAGAAGTTGCTCCCACCGAGCAATCTTTAGAGCAGTGGATTGTTTTTACCCCCTCTAGGTTTACAATTCCAGCGCATGGCGCTCAAACTCTCCGCTTTGCTATCCGTCCCAAAGTTCAACCTAAACCAGGTGAACATCGAACTGTAATTTATTTTGAAGAAATTCCTTCTAATTCTTCACAATCGAAAGGTGTAAGAATTATTGGACGGTTAGGAGTTGTAATCTATGGTTATGTAGGAAAAATTCAAAGAATTGGTGTAATTAATTCTGTAACTGTAGAGACAAAACCCAAGGCGATAAATGCAGTTTTTGATATTTCTAATCAAGGCAATGGATATATAAGGTTAAATGGTCAATATGCCATCTGGCCTGTTGCTAAATACCCAGGAGCAGAGGCGACAAAACCCGTGGCTAATTTTGGTAAGCCAGAAGCCAAAATTCCAGAGTTTGTATTAGATTCAGGCTCATTACCCTCATCACCAGTATTACCTGATAATCGTCGTCAACTCCGGCTCCCAATCACCAAAAATCTTCCTCCTGGTAACTACGTATTAGATATCAATGGAGATTTAAGTGGTGTGCCGATTGATAAAGGTATACCCTTTACAGTGCCAGCAGTTAATAATAACCTGCGTCAAAGTAAGCCCACTTCTCAAAAATTGACAAATTATCTTCGTAACAGATAGCTTCTGTTAGTTCCAAACCCAAAACTTTCAACTAAGTTGATTTTCCGTTTTTCTACGCAGCTAAGAATTGTCTTAAGTTGCCGATGAAAATTTTTGTAGTTAAGCTATGATCTACCAAACTCCAACACCTTCCCCAACAGCTACGATTGCACATTTAGAGGATATCTCTTGCCAGAAGCCAGTAGATGCTTCTATTAGCAAAGAAAAGAGAATAATTGTAGGAGCGATCGCAACTCCTACCCCACCAGAAACCTTACCTGCTGAATTTTCTCCAACTAGCTCACAGGAACTCTGTGCTAATAAACAACTTGCTAAAGAAGTACTTACCCAAACTGTAAAACCTCAATTACTCGCCAAACCATCTGCTACCAGCGATAATGATAAAGCTTCAGAAACCTCAATAGACAAAAACAATGCTTTGCCGAATACTGCTACTGAAAATACGATAGCAGAAGCAAAAAATTTATTACTCGCGGTAATTATCAACAACCAAGAAGTTGGTAGCCTAGATGTTGTGCGAGATGGAAATACTCTATTAATCCCATTATTAGATTTTGCACAAATTGCTGGGTTTACTGTTGAACCAACTAGCGAAGGACTCAAGCTAAAAACGCCATCAGGGGTAGTTATACTCGCCGAAAATGAGTTACAGCAAATTAAAGGTATCTCTTATATTAGCGATACTTTATTGAAAGAGAAATTAGCTACATATATTAAGTTAAATTCTTCAGATTTAGCTTTAATTGTTGATTTACCCTGGCGCAGAAATAGCGGTGATTTAAGCACTAAAGCCGCTGATCTGCTACCGGAAGTTGTACCTCCCAGCAGTGGATTATCAACTTTCAGAGAAGAGTTAAACTTTTACAGCAATTCTGGAAATAACAGTTTGAGTAGTTCTACTCTTATAGGAGGACGTTTAGCAGGTGGTTCATGGCGTGTGCGTCTAGATAATAATTTCGTCAATCAGCCAGATGTGACTGAATATTATTTCTTTAAACGCACAGGACAATTTCTCTATCAAATAGGTCGGCAACAAATTGGGCTGCATAACCTACTAACGAATATAAATCTCACAGGATTGCAAGTTGGTTATACTAACCTGCCCATTAATAGATTTAATAATAGTTATGGCGCAAATGAGCTTTTGCCCAGACGTTCCCAAGCCACACAAACATTTCGGGGGATAGTTCCTCCCACAAGTTTTGTTCAGTTAAGAGTTAGTGGCATTGTTGTTGCTCAACAGCAGGTAGGATTTAGTGGAAAATATGAATTTATAGATGTAAATTTACCTGGTAGTCAATCTAATGAAATTGAACTTTATATTTATGACCGGAATAATCCGAATGTACCAAAAGAAATTCGTTCTTTAAGACTTAATGTTTCTGATTTATTGCTGCCATCTGGTGGAAATGTTCAATTAGCAGGTGTTGGATTCAGTGGTAACACTATCCAGAATACTTTATTTGAAGATTACAGTTCATCTGACTCAGGCAAGCTTGTAGGATTCTATCAGGTGCGTCAAGGTATTTCCAATGATTTAACGTTGGAAGGAGCAGTGCAAATACTCCCTGACACAACGCAAGCGCAAGCAGGGTTTGCTTGGCGCTTGGCAAATCCAGTGATTCTAGCTGCTAGTGTTGGCACTTCTCATGGTCAACTCGGCTATACAGCGGATTTGGATATTGAGTTAAATCGGTTACAAATTATCGGTAATTCGGAATTATATCCATCTGGCTATTGGTATAGCAGTCAATCACGGGATTATATTCAACATAGTTTGGAAGCTAACTATAGGTTTAGCAATAATTTTACTTTGGGGTTGATTGGGCGTAGTTTTCAAGACCAGAGTAATTCAGCTAATTACATTTTGCCGACTTTTTCGTTACATCCTTTTCCCCAGTTATCTTTAAGCGGTAGACCGGATGTTTTAGGACGCTATTTATTTAACGCTTTCTATCAAGCAACACCAAATAGCAGGCTGTCTTTTACCTCGTCTGGTGATATATACTCAACAGATTTTAGCCAGAATCTGAGCCGAGAATATTTAGTATCTTTCGGAACTGAATCTGGCGGTGATTTGCCTACTCGTTACACTTTGACACTCAATCGTAACGCGCCCAGTTTTTCAGGTTTGAGCTGGCGGTTAGGAGTAGGATATAGAGATGGAGAAGTCGGGCCAGTTGTGGGCGGTAGTATGCGGCTAATTCCGGGTTTATTTGCGAGAGTTGACTATGAGGGCATTCCTTCTAGATATCAGAGTATTTATGGGGGTATTGGCGAGAATCGCTTAACAATATCATTAGTATCAGATTTATCTTTTGCAGGTGGGAGAATAACGCCATCAGAATATACATCTCTGGGCAAAGATCGGGGTGGAATTGCTGGGCGGGTGATCGTTGAAGGCGGTAGAAAAGGCTTTGACCTGAGTGGATCTAATATCCAGGTGTTCAATAACCGCAATCAAAGTTTTGGCGGATCTGCGATCGACGCTCAAGGGAATTTCTTTGTCGGTAATTTGCCCGAAGGTGTTTATATAGTTCAATTCGACCCAGACCAGCTACCTGTAGAACTTTCCATCAAGAAAACTAGCGTAGTGGCTGAGGTAGCAAACTCTGCTGTGACTAAGTTAGATTTCCCTGTCAAAGTAGAATATGGTTTAGCAGGACGAATTACAGATGCCGCAGGTAAGCCAATACCAGAAATAGAGGTAGAACTCATCAATGCTGAGGGTAAAAGAATTTCTACATCTGCAAGTGACGAATTTGGTCTTTATCGTCTAGATGCAGTTCCAGTTGGTAAGTACATTTTGCGAATTCCGCCTCAAGATGGGATCACAAATAACAGTAACTTACCTACACGCGAGATCACCATTGACAAAGATTTCCTCTATGACCAAAATCTGCAATTGCCGTTTGCCAGAACAACGAAGGAAACTAAGGACAAATGAAGTTCCCTTTTTCGACTCCCCGAAAAGCTGCTTCGCCTCTATGCACCATTTAACTTAATATGTTTATTGTCCCCCAGTTAAATGGGCTACATCTGCCTGCCCTTAGTCATTATGGCAAAATCTAAAAAAAGCGCTACCCCCATCAATCTCAGCGATCCACAATATTATCTTAACCGAGAGTTAAGCTGGTTAGAATTTAATGGCAGGGTGTTACATGAAGCCTGTGACGATCGCACGCCCCTTCTCGAACGCCTCAAGTTTTTAGCAATCTTCAACTCTAATTTAGATGAGTTTTTCATGGTGCGCGTTGCTGGTTTAAAGCAACAAGTAGAGGCGAAAGTCACCCTGTTAACTTCCGATGGTCGCACACCACAACAACAGCTAGACGATATTAGGTCTACCCTCACTCCCCACGTCAAGAAGCAGCACCAACATTTTGAGCAAGTACTTCGTCCCCTACTAGTAAATCATGGCATCCATATCCTAGATTACATAGATTTGAATCAAAAACAGCGGACTCATCTCAACAGTTATTTTGAAGAACAAGTCTTTCCAGTTTTGACTCCCCTGGCTGTTGATCCCAGTCATCCCTTTCCTTTTATTTCTAATCTCAGTCTGAATTTGGCTGTTGTAGTCAAAAACCCAGACACCGAAGAAGAATTCTTTGCCAGAGTCAAAGTCCCCAGTGTTTTACCACGATTTTTACCGATACCGCCTGAGTTGCGAACTGTGGACAACGACAAACCTGCTCACTGGACTGGAGTACCTTTAGAACAAGCGATCGCTCATAATTTGGAATCTCTATTTCCAGGAATGAATATTCAAGAATATCATCCGTTTCGCATTACCCGTGACGCTGATTTAGTATTAGAAGAAGATGAGGCAGATGACCTATTGTTAGCGATCGAACAGGAATTGCGAAAACGGCGGCTGGGTGGGAGTCCAGTCCGGCTAGAAATTCAATCCCAGACTCCTGAAACAGTGCGATCGCGATTATTGCATGATTTGGAATTAACAGAAAGTGATCTTTACGAAGTAGACGGACTTTTGGGCCTGCGGGATTTGATGTATTTTATGGCCTTGCCATTGCCGGAACTCAAAGATCCACCACGCCAATCTGTTGTACCATTACGCCTGCAAAGGTTGAGGGAACCGACTTTAGATCCAGATGCGCTGGAGACGGACGAAGGAAAAGACTTTTTTGCTGTGATTCGGGAAAAGGATTTGCTAGTACACCATCCTTATCAATCCTTTTCGGCTACAGTAGTGCGTTTTATTACCCATGCTGCCTACGATCCGAATGTGTTAGCCATCAAGATGACCCTTTACCGGACTTCTGGTGACTCGCCCATAGTCAACGCTTTAATTGCCGCCGCCGAAAATGGCAAGCAGGTATCCGTGCTGGTGGAATTAAAGGCGCGATTTGATGAGGAGAATAATATTTACTGGGCAAAACGACTAGAAAGAGTTGGAGTTCATGTTGTTTATGGTCTAGTGGGGCTGAAAACCCATAGTAAGACTGTGATGGTGGTACGGCGCGAAAAAGACCGGATACGTCGCTATGTGCATATTGGCACTGGTAACTATAACCCCAAAACGGCACGGCTGTATACAGATTTAGGATTGTTCAGTTGCCGTGAAGAATTGGGTGCTGACATCACAGATTTATTTAATTTCTTGACAGGCTACTCACGACAAAAGTCTTATCGAGAGTTGCTGGTTGCGCCTGTGAATATGCGCGATCGCTTTTTGGCACTAATTCACCGCGAAATCGAAAATGTTCAAAATGGATTTACTGGACGCATTGTTGCCAAAATGAATGCCCTAGTCGATCCAGAAATCATCGCCACTTTATATGAAGCTTCCCGCGCCGGAGTGCAAATCGACTTAATTATCAGGGGCGTTTGTTGTTTACGCCCAGGACTCAAAGACATTAGTGAAAACATTCACATAATCAGCATTGTCGGTCGCTTTTTAGAACACTCTCGGATTTATTATTTTCATAACAATACACAGGAGGAAATCTATATCGGCAGTGCCGACTGGATGCGCCGCAATCTAGATCGCCGAGTGGAAGTAATTACCCCAGTCAAAGACCCTGATATTGCCAAAGATTTGCAAGAAATTATGGGAATTATGCTCGCAGATAATCGCCAAGCTTGGGAATTACAAGCTGATGGCACTTACATTCAACGGCGTCCCTATGATGATTCTCCAGAAGCCAATTCACAAAAAATTCTCATGAATATGGCATTACGCTCAACTGGTGTAGCCTCAAACCTGATTGATTAAAAAATAAGTTATTTCTACCTTGACAACTAGCTCAACTTAGTTTTTTTAGAAAACTTTAATTTTTTGATAAGTTATCTAAGTTGTTTGTCATGGGTTCACACAAGTTATTCAACCATAGGATAGAGTCAGTGCTGGCACTTGTTCTCATAAACTGGAAAGGTTATTCTGAATAAATTTGTCTTTCCCCTCAATGTTAATGTTATCCTGTGAGCTTTCTACCTTGCGTGTTCTAGTAGTTGATGACCACGAACTGACTCGTTTAACCTTACAATTGATTTTTTCTTGCCAGGAAAATATTCAAGTAGTAGGTTTAGCCAGTAATGGTGAAGAAGCTATAGAAATGGTTAAACGTTGCCATCCTGACGTGATTGTTCTAGATTTACAAATGCCAGTCATGGATGGCTGGAGTGCGTCTAGTCACATTAAAGCTATATCTCCGAACACCCAGATCCTTGCTTACTCCTCAGTGGAAGACGTAAATTTTCAGGGAACAAAGGCAATGTCTAGCTTTGATGACGTTTGCAAGAAAGATGTACCGACAAGCGAACTTATTGCCTTAGTTAGGCAATTAGGTCAGCGTACAGGAGATGGTTCAGTTGCAGGATAAATGATACAGCTATGTTGCTTTGACAACTCAGGCTTAGTTCAATTCTGGGGATTTGAGGACATGATAGTACTGAGAAGCGTCGGTACAACCTGAAGTTTACGGTTAAACCGACGCAATTTTTGATAATTTCTATTCTACCGGAATGGTGCGTCTAAATTCATCAATTAATTCATCCAGTTCTTCTAAAGCCTGATTTACGTCAACTCTCAAAGTTCCCAGGTTTGGTTGCTCCAGTAGGCTTAACAGGTACTCGCGTTTACTTTTAACTGTGACAATTCGTTCTTTTATAGTCTGTAGATCCATTATTTTTTTCCTATCTTTAACTACCTTTAATTTTAAAGTTAACTCAAAATCCAACATTCTGGGGCACTAAGCTAGGTCAACCTAATTAAACATCAAACGCTCAGGAGATAGATCCCCGACTTCTCTAAGAAGTCGGGGATCTATGTATTTTGTTTATTTATACCACCTACTTACTGACTTAAGTTAATAGTCTTCCCTAATTTGTTAGTCATAGCCGATGATAATAAAACTGAGGTATTAATAATTTATACTAATTGAAGCTCATGTTACGCCAAATCTCTTTGGGAACACTCGGTTTAACTATCGGCGGCATATTAACCATCATTGGCTTTGTCGCTTATGCTGCTAATAATGCCACACTCAATCTTGTCGGATTTTTTTACGGGATTCCTCTATTGTTGGGAGGGCTGGCGCTGAAAGCTAATGAACTTAAGCCAGTACCCTTTAGCCAAACTACGTCACCGTCAGCATTGATACTGCGCCAGCAGCAAGCAACTGATACTCAAAATAAAATTCGCAAAGACATCACCCGATATTGCTACGGTCAAGATGCTCATCTAGATACAACACTTTCTTTTCTGGGTTTGAGTCCCACAGACCAGGAACGGCCAATAGTCACAGGGTTGCGAGAAACAGAAGTTAATGGGAGCTATGTCCTAATTTTAGAATTTGATTCACCGCTAATACCAATTGATGTATGGCAAAAAAAGCAGGAAAAAATGACCAACTATTTTGGCCCTGGATTGGAGATTCAAATAACGCAGCCATTTGAAAATAAAGTTGAACTAGCACTGATAAACACTCAAAAAGGGTCACTAGTCAATAGTCAATAACAAAAATTATCGCTACCAAAACTCCATTGCTTTATAACTTGTCGTTACCCACATTAAAGCTTTTTATAGTATCAGTCCAATCCAATAATGCCGTGGGAGTTTCGGTAGCGCATTGCTCAATGATATCCCAATCATCATATCTCCGATGTGGTTCGTAGACGAGAAAAAATCATGAGCAAATATAGAATTTTAAACCCTGAGCAAAGTTACACTTTTAGTCAATACTTTTTGTTGCCCAATCCAACAATAGACATACTGGCTGAGTTTGAGTACAGTTACGATCGCACAGAGCTAGAATTACCAAGATACTTTGCTGAACTGAGCTATTTAGAATTTTTAAAAAATTATTTGCAGCGTAATATAAAGCTTTTTAACCCAATCGCTGAGATATCAATACGAGAATTTTTAATTGCACCTATCCTTGCTGAAATATGCGATCAGACAAAGGCTCAACTATATAGTGAGTATCCGATTAATGTCAATGAAAAACTCAAAGGTACTTTAGATTATTACTTACATAAATCTAACTCCCTATTGGTGATTGAAGCAAAACAATCAGATATCAGAAGAGGGTTTACACAGCTAGCAGTAGAATTAATAGCTCTTGATCAGTCCCTAGATCATGAAAAAGCTATTTTATATGGAGCAGTTACCAATGGAGATGACTGGAAATTTGGTACTCTTCATAGAGAAGATAAGCGGGTTGCAGAAGATATTAAACTTTACCGTGTTCCTGAAGGTTTAGAAGATTTAGTACGAGTGCTTGTCGGTATCCTTTCATCTGAGAGTTAGAGGCGATGCCTACGGCGGCCACTGAGCCTTGCCGTTCGCGCAGCGTCTCGTAGAGAAGTGCGGTAAACTAGGCATTGCTTTGAGTTGTGTGACACACTTTTAAGGAATCGCCGAATTAATACATTTTTCTATTAACCACTGACCCAAAAGTTACTTTTCTAAACGAACTGCATACCACTGCAAATATTGCCCAATACCAATATCTAATTCGCAGCTGGTGTCGAGTAAATATTGTGCTTGAGCTTCCGCAGTATCAAACTTTTGCAAGTCAGGTGGCAAATCTTGAATTATGAGTTGTTGGAGAGTTTTTTTGAGCTTTTCTAATAATTCTGATGGTGTCAGAAATTGTTCTGGTTGATTTGTTTCTAGAACAACAAAGTGATCTTGCTGATACATTAATGGGTCTGGCATTTTAAAGATTTAGTGAATTTAAATAGGTTTTGATTTTTTTTGTAAGAACTTCTGGTTGTTTGTGTACCCAAGAAGATGATGGTTTTATGTGTTGTCTGTGAAGTAATTATAGGATTTATTGTTCCAAATATTAATCTTAATTTAGTATATCTATATTTATCTAACATTAGCTAATAAATTGCCGTATTTCAGAAGAAACGACCTAATTTTAATTTAACTAAATATACTGAATCTAATGAAATAAGAATTATTACTTAACTTCTTAACCCTGATTCACTGGAAAATAAAGCTTTGCACCAAGTTTAATCTCAATCTTATGTAATTATACTAAACCTCCGTAAGCCTTGCGAATAGACTAAATAAATTTAAGTCAGGTGATATTAGTATTTAGTATTAGCTATCTTCTGAGCGCACTTTGGCAATTGCTTTGCCCTGTCTCACTAGGTTTATAAACTAACTCCAAAACTAAATAATTAAGGTGTGCATTTGCAATTCTCAAAAAAATCGCAATTTGACTTTAACAATGGGGAAATATAAAAGTAACATTTCCTCCTATAACCATAGCCGAACAAAAAGGTAACAATTGCGTTCGTGTTCCAATTATAGATTGTCTATGCAACTTAGTTATCTACCGCTTGCTTGGCTCAGTAAGATTGAGCAGTCTATTGTCAAAAAACATTTGATTGTGAAGCCAGACACACCTTTGCCACAAATCCTGGCATTGATGAAAAGAGCGATCGCCCCCATGCGATTGAGTTGTACAGCCTTTTTCAGGATAGTCCCGCAAGTGGAAGGCAACTCATGTCAGGCATAAGCCCATTTTCTGTTTCTAAGCAACCACCACTGATTTTAGTGGCTGATGATGACAAGACCATGCGAGTGTTGTTGCGTAAAGCTATGGAACAAGAAGGTTATCGAGTGGTCGAAGTCAATGATGGTAAACAATGTTTAGATGCTTACGAGGCTCTCAAACCCGATATAGTTTTGCTAGATGCTGTAATGCCTGTGATGGATGGCTTTACCTGCTGTCAGGAGTTGCACAAGATTGCGATTAATAATATAATACTAGCCCCTGCACCCTTTGATACTGACTCGGGCTTTAACAATACTATGATCTCCAAGATGTGGGAGCGCACTCCCATATTGATGATCACATGCTTGGACGATGAGGAATCCGTAAAGAAGGCTTTTAAAGTAGGGGCGACTGATTACGTCACTAAGCCAATAAATTTAACTGTATTCCGCCATCGGTTGCGCGAATTGCTAAAGCAAGCGCAGGTTTACAAAGAATTAAAGGCTACAATCCAAGCTTTCCACCATCTCGCCAATGTAGATGGCTTAACTGAGTTGGCAAATCGCCGCTGCTTTGACGGTTATCTCAATAATCAGTGGATTGATCTCATACAAAAGGAATCTCCCTTGTCAATGATTTTGTGTGATATCGACTTTTTTAAATTTTATAACGATAAATATGGCCATCCTGCTGGAGATGTCTGTTTACAAAAGGTGGGTGCTGTCTTAAGCGTTAAGGCCCAAAAACATCAGGATTTAGTAGCCCGTTATGGTGGCGAAGAATTTGCTGTGATTATGCCAAACACCCCTGCATCTGGCGCAGTTCACGTTGCCGCAGCGATACAAGCAGGAATCAAAGATTTGCAAATTGTTCATGACGGTTCTGCGGTGAGTCAGTATGTCACCCTCAGTATGGGCATGGCGACTGTTGTCCCCACTTGGGAATCCTCACCTTTAGATTTGATTGTGCGGGCAGATAAAGCACTCTACCAAGCAAAGGCCGGGGGGCGCGATCGCTTTATCTCAAGTTCTTAATTGTCATTTGTCATTTGTCATTTGTGAATGCCCAATACCCAATACCTAAGAAGGATAAACTGGCAGTGTGAAGTGGAACCATGCTCCGTTATTGGGGGCAGAGTCCACCCAAATTTGGCCATAATGTGCCAGGATGATGCGTTGGCATAAACAAAGACCAATGCCGTAACCTTCTGTACCTTCATCCCGTTGCAGGCGGAAGTGGTTTTCAAAGATGCGATCGCGATTCTCTACAGGAATACCAGGCCCATTATCGCCAATACTAAACTGAACTTTTTGGGTAGTGCGGTGTAATCCGCCAACGCTAATCTTGCCACCTTCTGGGGTGTATTTGATGGCATTATCCAACAAATTTACTAGCACTTGGCGGATGCGTTCTGGGTCAGCATATACGTATGGTAAGTCATTGGGAATATCCGTTTCTACCTCTTGGGATTTGGCGGTGTAGCGATCGCACAATTCTTCCAGTACATCTAAACACAGTTTACCCAGCTGTACTTTTTGTGGTAAAATAGGAAACTCTGTATCTTTGCCACGACCTACCTGCAAAAGATCGGCAATCATCCGATCAATGATCTTAGTTTGATTGCGGGCTTGTTTTAGTAGATGGGCCGTCATGGATGGTTTGAGGCGCTGGAATTCCCCTGTATCTAAATTGTAGTTAGATTGGAGAGTTTCTATGGCGATCGCGACAGCAGTTAGCGGATTGCGGAGATCGTGTGCCAGCATCGCAATTACCCGATCTTTAAACTGTAGCTGCTCTTGGAGGTGATCTTTTTCCTGTTTCAAGCGAAAAATTTCGTCTGAGAGTCGGATTAGTTCAGCAGAAACAGCAACTGAACGGATAGTGGATTTGGGTGATGTCACTCTAGCATTATCATCTATACGTTCTTGTAAGTCTTCTTGTAATTTTAAGTAGGCATCTACAGCGGCTTGCCAGCGAGGCCACCAGTTTTGCAATTGTGCTACTATATTACTCCCAGCCAGAACCTGTTGTGGTTCGGGATGAATTTTGATTAAAGCTGGCGTTGCGATCAATTTAAAATGTTCTGCTAAGTAAGGTTGTTGTCCAACATCGATAATTTGAAGTTCAAAACTATACTCAGCCTGCAATTCTTTTAAGTAAGCACGTATTCGCTGCACCTGTTGTCGGGACTTGGGGCGTCCATCGACAAACAGTAACAGCTGGAGTGGAGCCTCAGAATAAATAGGCTGATCCTGGGAAACTTGCATGTAATCGTGTTTCAGCACTCGTAACAACCCGGTGACGCTTTACAGAAAGTAAAATGGACTGACGGTTGTCGATGGTCGTTGTTTTTTCTTCAATTTAATATCTATTTTAGATTTTCATACTCTTATCAGAACTGCGTTTTTGACATCAGACATATCTTTTTGCTGCCTTTTGCCCCTTTTTGGCTAACTTCATCTCCAAGAAACACCCTTGCCCTTGAATATAAGTCTTAATTTGCCCTGAATCAAAATTTTCGCCAGAGCCAGCAGGTGAAAGGTTTAATATTATGTCAAATCGGCTAGTGCAGCACCATGTCAATTCGAGTTCTCGCTTTGAACAAGCGATCGCCTAAGCAAACGCAGATGCTAATTGTATCTACTCTATCAGCAAGCTGTTAACTGTTCAGACCAAGTTTCTAGAGGGTTTTCTCAACCGCCAGTGCATCCGATGAAGTGTCTTTTTTGTCTCTACCCAATCCTACTGATGATTGGGAAACAGCCATAGCTAACAGATATTAGGGAAACTGTTGCAACACTTGATTGCTTTGCCTATGACCCCATTCGCCAAGAATAACGAACTTACGCCAAGTTCCTGGAATTGCTTAATACTGGCATTTTCCAGCTATTGCTTTACTCAGCTTACCATCGTCAGATGAATAATTTCCAGAATCGATTGTAAGCCAGCGTTAGCAAACTTTATCCATTCCCCTCCTTGGGTGAGGCTAAGGGGGGCTTTAGTCCTAGTCTATCACTTTAGTTGCTTGGCGTAGGCTTTGCCCGCCTTCGGCATCGCCTGACTGCTAGTGCATCTTGAAGGAGAGTGAACTACCCACACTGACTTTGAGCTTGCCTTGTACAGTGTCGGTTTCTGTAATCAAAGGGGAGTGCCTAAACTTAGACTTTCGCCCAAGTTTAGGACTTACCACCCCTCCTACAGCAGAGACGGCTGAACATAGGAGCCTTTAGCATGATTTATTCTTGCCTACTTACTTAACCTGTCATAATCCCAGTAGTGGAGTAATAGCTTAGAGTACCAAAATCACAAAACTCATATCTAGCAAGCGTTCCAGATTTATTTGTATTTTTTTTCCGAAAATGTTAGTTTGTCAGAATTTTAGGGAAATCTATAAATAAGCATGGGAATAAAACCTAATGGCTGTAAAACAAAGACAACACGGTAGCTTTTTGCTACCGTTTACTAATTTTTTGAGATATCATCATCTTCACGAATACGAAGAAAAGCAGGGGAAGCAAGGGAAGCAATGCCCAATGCCCCAATCCCATTTAATGAACAGTCTGCGCTAGGGTAGGAATTGAAACTCAATTTGTGATTTCCTGTGCTTCCCTGTAAACGTCCAGCTGTATTTCTAATTTGGGCTGTTCTACTCACTTCGTTAACAGCCTGTGCTAACAGTCCAGTCGCCAAAAACCTTGAGCAATCTTTGGCGGCAGATCCTAAGCTGCAAAACAATCCAGCTGTCTTTGGAGAATCTCAGGTTAACCAACCGCAAGCACAGCAAAACCAATCAACAATTCAGTTACCAGCTGATTTTCCTAAAGATATTCCACTATATTCCAATGCCAAACTACAGGAAGTTACACCTGCTAGCGGCTCAGAAAACAGAGTCTCAACTCGTTGGTTGAGTTCTGACCCCAGCAACTTTATTGCTAGCTTTTATCGCAGTCAGTTTCAAACAAATAACTGGCATATTTTACAACAGCCAACAGATGATGCCGGAGGTGCTTTTGAGGCACGTCGTAACGATTTGCTGTTGAAGGTTTCCATTCAGCCGAAATCAGTTACTAACGCCACACCTAATCAACCCCAAACAGCCACTGAATTACTGATTGAGTACGTACCGAATAGTACTGCAACGGCACAACCTACCCCAACTACAAATCCTAACGAAACTACTAACGCTGTTCCTCAACCAGGCAATCCACAGTTCATTGGCCCGGTACCACCTGCAAATTTGGCAGCACAGCCACCAAGCACGGCTAATAATCAAACAACTCCTACAGCCACACCTGAATCTCAGGCATTCAACGATCTGAACAAGGTGCCGCAAGAATGGCGGCAACACATCCAAGACTTGGCTGCATTAGGTGTTTTGTCTCTAGAACCAAAGGCAACTAAGAGCAACTCCACTACCACAACTAACCAGTTTGAACCCAGTAAAATCGTTACACATCGGGAATACGCCCGTTGGCTAATTGCTGCTAACAATGCTATATATGCCAGCAATCCAGCTAAACAAATTCGCTTGGCATCAGAAAGCACTCAATCAGCTTTTAGTGATGTGTCGGCAAAAGACCCTGATTTTCCAGCAATTCAGGGATTAGCCGAAGCTGGGTTAATTCCCAGTCCTTTATCTGGAGATTCTACAGTAGTTTTGTTTCGTCCTGATGCACCCCTAACGCGGGAACAGTTGCTACTGTGGAAATTACCCCTAGATACTCGCCAAGCTTTACCCTCTGCTAACTTAGATGCGGTCAAACAAACCTGGGGTTTCCAAGACGCAACGCGAATTGACCCCAAGGCTTTAAGAGCAGTCTTGGCTGATTACCAGAATAGCGAACAATCGAATATTAGGCGGGTGTTTGGTTATACGACTCTGTTTCAACCTAAAAAACCAGTAACTCGTGCTGAAGCTGCTACAGCTTTGTGGTATTTCGGCACTCAGGGGGAGGGTGTATCGGCTGCTGAAGCTTTGAAATTAAAGCGCGGTTAGTCTCTCGATAGCATAAAAGTGGGCAATTTCCACCCTTTAGTATGTAGAATTTTCCATTTCTTTGTAATATACCTATTTTTATCAAGAAACTGTAAATCTAAGTATTTTCAGCGTTTTTATCTGGGTTTGATAAACTTTTAAGGGATAGTTAAGTAAAACAACGTAAATTAACTCAATAGACGTACTTAGTTTTGAAGTAACTCAAAAGAGGAGTTATCAGACTATTGCCCTTTGATTACTTTTGAACAAAAGACTTCTTGCATAAATCAAAAAAAGAACCCCACCCCGCCTTTGACTTACGTCAAAGTCTCC
>NZ_JABXKM010000234.1 GCF_017115025.1 Nostoc sp. NOS(2021)
CTTGTACCTCACTCAACCGAGAACCGCTATATGTTGACTAATTTAGGCTTTTTAGAGTTAGTGTAACTATCTATGTAAAGTTTTGTATCAGCATTCAACATTTCTGTCCAAAACCCTATGTCCAAAACCCTATGACAATCTAACCCCAAGATTCGTGTTCCTCGAATTGGGGTTGTTACATCAGGTACGTCAGTTAACATAGTCTGAATAATACCAACTTAGTGAGTAAAATATCAAATATATTTCTAATACAAATCTCAAAAATAGCATTCTAAATCTTGCTGCTCTGACGGGGGCAAGTCATTATTGGGCTGCTGAAACTGAGTATTGAAGCCGTTTTTAATTAAAATCATCTGGAAAAGTGCTGTTCAGTTGTCCCAAGTGTTTTGTCAGAGTATCTTTACCAAGTGCAGCACTAACTAGCCAATATTATTGGTAATATTATCTTTTTGGATCGGAAAGTCTTGGTATGTGATAATTCCACAGTTAAACTCAAAAGCCATCTGTCGGCAGAACACGCTTTGCGGCTACGCACTTTCAGACAAATTATCCTTGCAATAAGAAAGCTCTATGGAAAACACAGTTCTTGAAACCCAACATTTGGGCCTCGCTTACGACGGTAAACCGATCATATCCGATCTTAACCTGCTGATTCCCACAGGACAAATTACTGCTCTAGTCGGCCCCAATGGCTGCGGTAAATCTACTCTACTGCGGGGTTTGGCTAGATTACTCAAACCTCATATTGGTACTGTATATCTTAATGGTGCTGATATCTTTCGACAGTCAACAACCGTAGTTGCACAGCAACTCGGTATTCTTCCTCAAGGTCCATCTGCACCAGAAGGATTAACTGTGCGAGATTTGGTAGCACAAGGTCGTTATCCATATCAAAAAAGTTGGCTGCAATCTTGGACTGCTGAAGATGAATGTCAAGTCCGCAAAGCATTAACAACTACAGACCTTAACGAATTAGCTAATAGAGCCGTAGATACCCTCTCTGGTGGACAGAGGCAACGTGCTTGGATAGCCATGACTTTAGCACAAGATACACAGATTTTATTATTGGATGAGCCGACAACTTTCTTAGATTTAGCTCATCAAGTGGAGGTACTGGAATTACTCTGGGATTTGAATCAACTTGAGGGAAGAACAATTGTCATGGTGTTGCATGACCTGAATCAGGCGTGTCGTTATGCTCATAACCTAGTAGCTTTACGCGATGGTGCTGTTATGGCTTATGGAAATCCAGCAGATGTAATGACAGAAGAAATGGTGCAGGAGGTGTTTAGATTAGCTTGTCGAATTGTGCCAGACCCAGTAGTGGGAACACCTTTGTGTTTACCTTTGAGACGACAATCTCATAAATAACGAAAGTAATTATTCTAGAGCTACTCCTACTCCTCGTGCTGCCAATAATCAATAAGTTCACAAGATAAGCAGATTCTACTATTGGACAAGCCAACGACTTTATTTAGACTTGGCTCATCGAGTAGATTCGGTTGTTTATAAAGATATTGTTTGCGAATTTTTCCAGCAAGAAAGTGTACCACACACCAGACATGAAGGATCATGATAAGAATGTCGTTTGGCAAATTCCATTCGCATCAAGTCGATTGTCAGCAGTTGTGACAATAGGGGTTGACTAAACTTAGTAATCAGCTTTATTACCTCTAATGCTGTCAGACAAGCTAGTGTTCCAGAAACAGCACCGATAACCGAGAACCCACGGTGATTCCAATCTGGCTTTTCTGGGAACAAGCATGATAGACAAGGAGTGACACCAGGAATAATCGTCGTCAGGTAAGCTTCCATTCCGTTCATTGCAGCTTCCACCATTGGTTTTTGCCAGCGCACGCAAGCCTCATTGAGCAAGTTACGCTCCGTGAAATTGTGGGCGCAATCAACAGCTATATCAGCAGATTGCACTAAAAAGTCTACGTTCTCCTTTGTAACGTAATCATGAACTGCTTCCACCCGAATATCAGGATTAATAGCTTGCAGAGTTTCTCTGGCTTTGAATACTCTTGGCTTACCTACCCAATCATTTGTCATCAGAACCTGACGATTCATATCATCTAGCCGTAAGTCACCACCCCGAACTAGGATTAGCCGCCCAACACCCGCTACTGCCAAATAAAGCGCTGATGTACCGCCTAATCCCCCTACACCTGTAACCAAAACCGTTGCGGACTTCAAGCGCTTTTGTGCTGCTTCTCCAAAATTGGGAAGCATCATTTGGCGGTGATAGCGTTCTAACTCACTGGGTATTAAGTTCATCGCTTTTTACCTCTTTATCAGTCGTAAAATTTATCACCTAGTTGGTAGCAAATATTGTAGTTGTCTATACACTTTTCTAATTTTTTACCTGTAAAGTTGGTATTTATTCCAGGCACTATTAGGGGTTTGTGCTTTACAAGCGTGCCATTCGGATTTGAGTGTTATCTCTTGGTGACGACCAAGTGACTTGGCAGATGATGAAAAGGTGATGCTTACAGTGGTTCAAGCAGTTTGCAATTGCCTGCTCCCATTCATGGCGGGGCTTAGTCATCAAAGGGTAAGCTTTTGGGCGGCGTCAAAGGACTCATGCGTATATACTACCTCGCCCTACTGGAGCGATCGCAATCCTATGCAGACATTTGGTGATGTGGCTAATAGACTAAATAGCTTTGGTTTAGCTTATCTACATATTATTGATGGGAAAGTTGTAGTAACGAGTTACCTACGCGATCACCTTACAGGGGGCAGTTTGATTGCCCCCCCCTTAATAGAATCTCAACAACTACTTTAGCCTACGGCAATCATTACGTCTGATGATTTAACTATGGCGTGGACTTCTTTACCTTCAGTAAGTTTGAGATTTTCTGCTGATGATTTGGTAATAATTGCAGTCACCTCTACCCCTGGTGCTACTTCTATCGTTACTTCAGTATTTACAGAGCCAACAATGACGTTTTTTACAGTTCCTTTGAGAGCATTACGAGCGCTAACTTGCATTTTCTGACTCCTACTGTTTTTTCTTTACACATAGATAATAACAACTGATTAAATTAATCTGTATGGCTACAGATAGAAAAGATATGAATTTTTACTATCCATTAATATAGAAAATATACGGGAATAATTTACTAAATAATTTGGTACTTACATCTTTTTAAACCAACTTATTTGGTAATGAAAGTACTACAAAATAGTTAGTTGAACTAACTATAACAAATCTGGCTTCATCAGTGACTTCTTTGTTAACTTTGGAGTAGCGATGCCTGCGGCGGTAAACTACGCCTTGATTCTGGAATGTTGATTTTTTATAACCAGTTTTCAGACTTAGTTAGGTCATCGGACTTATCTCCGGCGGCTTTAGCGTTAAAAGGTTACTTCCGGCTACTCCGGTTTTAGCTCCGGCTACTTTTTTGAGGTAGTGCTTACCACTACTGAGAGAAAATCAATATAAAAACCCCAGGCTTGATCTTGGCTGGGGCTGTAAACCATTCGTTGTCTTGAGGAGCCACAATCAAAAAGGTCATTCGCAACCTTTAGTTCGGTTTAAGCCCCCCACCAAATCAAGATTTTGGTGGACTGCAATTGGCGTGGATCTGAACGCAAGTGTGTCTCTGAAAGAAAAGCCCACACCATATTGCTACCTTTTGCCCTCTGCCTTCAGCATAGCTGCCTTCTTCACTTACTCCTACAAAAAGCCAAGCTTTGGGATGTCTCTCTGCAAGATATTTACTGTAGCGGCTTTTAGTGAGCGCAAAATTTTCTATTAATTACGGAATTGAAATGACATCTCTTGAAGTCATAATCATCATCATAGAAACTGACTGCATTCACTAAACTTCAAGATTTATCAACTCCAAGTCAGATATCTTGAAAACGGCCAAATAATTAAAGCTACAAAGGAGATAAATCAACATGAGCGAGAATGATAACCCACAACCAGAACCACAGATCACAGGAGATAGACCACAACCTCCTAAGACAATAGGAAAACCAGTTCAGACTGAATTCATTAACTCCGAACAACAGCCCACAACACCAGAATCATCAGATATTAATTGATCAAAAACTTATGATACCAAACTTAAAAAAACTAGTCATTGAAGATATCTATCTTCAAGAAATTGAATTGACAGACACTGAAGCTCAATCTATTAATGGTGGTTCACCAACTTTACCACTGCCACCACCTAGTAGTAAAATTTCATTATTTTCTCTTGACTGGGTAGCAATCCAGCCCCAACCTTTTCCTCCTGGAGTTTCTTTGACCCCAAGATTTTATTCATAACTACAAAACTAATTCGAGTGCAAGAGCCACAGGACTTACGCAACTGTCACAAGCAATAGCGCGGCTACACTACGCCATGCACTAAACAACGACCCCGTTCCGAAAGCTTTGTATTCGGAACGGAATCAAAATAATATCTATGTACCATCACTAATCTCCTGAACCTGCTGACATTCCGAAGGTAGATAATCGCATGATTTCAGGTGCTGCAATCCAATGGCAAACTCACCATCCCAGGTTTTCACGGTGCAAAGCTTATCTGACTTTGTTGGGCCAACTGCTGGTTTTGAGTTGTAAATTTTTGATCGTATACATTTGCTATTTTTGTTCGAGTTGTTTTATCAGTTCTTCAGCTTTACGGACATCATACTTGCGCCCTTGCTGCTCGAATAAATCTCGGCAGCGCCGCATATAAATATTTATATTACAGTACAATTTTGATTAACCCAATTATCAGGAACTCTTTCTAAAATACCAGAACCAAACACCTTATTCATTTCTAAATATTCAAGATGAACGTAACCAATATGACAGTGACAAGTTTGGTTGCTACAAGGTTGTTCAGACAAAGCTGCTTCCCAGTCAGAATCATAAATATTACCAATTGCTCCTTTAATAAAATGACATCGGTACATTGTTCCGTCACCATCAACAGAAATCACTGATTTTCCAGCCCGACAAGAATGCCCAAAGCTAGGATAATGATTAGTATTTAATTCATATAACGGGTCAATAGATTGGAAGAATTCTCGGTCTTCTTTTGATAAATTAGGAAGTTCAGCCTTGACAGCATTAATCCATAAATAAACGTGGTTTGGTAAATTCTGACGTAAAGCGGCTATTTCTGCGTTAAACTTGGGAAAACCGACAACTCCAACGCTAAATTTGACATTTTTGTTGTCTAGATTAAGGCATTTTTGTAAAAAGCGATCGCGTGACACCCATTCGGAATGAAAAGTTGCCCAAAGCGCCAATTTATCTTTGTTACATTCCTCTACCCAATCTAGCTGACAGGAGAGATTAGTTTGAATTGCGGCTTTATTAACATTGGGCAACTGCGTTAATTTTATCAGTGCTTGCTGATACCAAGAATGGATTAGGGCTTCTCCCCAAGGAGTAAACAGAATTGAAAATTGATGTTGGGGATGTTGGGAAATCCAATCTACAAACCGTTCTAAAGATTGTTTATCGATTGCTAATTCGGCGGCTGTTTGTTGGCGTTTCGCAAAGGGGCAATATTCACAACCGTAGTTACAACTAATTAAAGAACCGCGATAGAGGATAGTGAGGTGCATATTAATAATTAGTTAAATTTGATTATTCAGCAATAGAACAGTAGCGCCCGTCTATATAGTTGTATCCGTATCCTTCTTTTCCCTGCTGACCATAAATTAATTGACAGTCTAACTGGGATAAACGCTCAATCATTGCAGCAGATAAAAAATTCTCAGTAACATTCAAAATATCGAGTTTGTTTACGTCTGAGCAGTTCAATAAAGCTTTTGCACCTTCATCTGAAAGAGTTCCCATTGCTAGGTCGAGGATATTGATAAATTTAATTGCAGGCATATTGACTATTGAACGAGCAATATAATCAGAATATTCACCATTTCGTAGCCCTAAATAACTTAAAGTTGGAAATAATTCACCGCTAATAATTGGCATTAAGTCGTCAATAGATGAATTACCACCATATCGACTACCTCCTAGCCATAATTCTAAATGTTGTAATGCTGGTAAATCTAAAGCACAAATTTGAGCTATAGTTTGCCGCTTTAAGGCCCCACTTTCAATGATAATCCCTTTTAAATTCTCATGTTTTAACTGACTGAATTGTAAACCACGCCCTCCACGTATTTGGATGATTTCTAACTGATGATAAGCTTTTAATAAAGGACTGATATCACTTTGCTCTATAGTAGAAATCATGTATTCAGAATATTCTATATCACCAATAAATATAGCCTTCAAATTTTTCAGTTTGTCTTTAGCCTCAACTAAAGCATTAACTACAACACTGGAATCGTAATCGCCATATCCATCCCATATACCAATTACCAAAGCTTGAATTTTACTGGCATTGCGATGTTGAGTTAATATATTCAGTTTTTCTCTAAAAACTTCTCCATCTTCTTCCCATTTTTCACATCTTACAGCATAAGCAATGCTCATAGGGTCTATAATTCCAATTGCTGGGTCAAAATCTTCTACCTTTTTATTAGCAAATTTACTAACACGATCGTCTGTATACCACTCTAAGCGCTCAGGTAATCTCCAGCTTTTATAAGCTTTTACAGCCTGTTGCACTTGTAATTCTGTTCTTTCTCTTAGTAATAAATAGGCGGAACGTTGCACTAGTGATGATTCATCATTTAAAGCCGCAATTACTAAATATAAACCTGCATTACCATATTTCAATGCTTCATTGACAGCATCGATTCTGGCTTTTACTAGAAAACTTGCCAAGCGTCTTTTAACACCTTCAATCCCACCTAAAACAGCACCTTGTACTGGTGGCGGTGCTTCTCCTCCGAGTACTGCATCAAATTCTCCGGGCTGATTTTGATTGTTTGTCATATTTTCTCCAATGGTAGATGTAATGTAAATATCGGTAGAAACGTGATTCATCGCTTCTGTACAAATCTTTTTGAAACCCGACTATTTCAACTCATAATCCTGCATTAATTCCTGAACTTTATCAGAAAATAACCACGCGCCAATAGTGTCAGAACGCTCAATTCCAAATTCAGTTAACTGCAAAGTATCCTCATCTTTTATCGCCAAATTCAAAGCAATTTGTAAGTTTGATTATTCAGAAACAGAACAATACCGATCGCCTGGCTCCTTTTCTGTATCTGCAATAACTTCCACATCTAACAGTTTCAACCTTTCAACCATTTCTTCAGTTAAACAGCTATTAGAAATATTAAGAATATCTAGCTGATTAACAGCAGGACAATTTAGTAAAGCTTCAGCACCTTCATCTCCTAAATCTCCTAATGAAAGGTCTAAAATTTTGATTGTATTAATAACAGAAGAGTTAACGATACTAGCAGCAATATTATTAGCATATTCACTGTTCCGCAGTCCCAAGTAAGTCAATTTAGGGAATAAATTACCTGAGAAGATTGGCATTAAATCATCAATAGAAGAGTTCCCCCCATATTCATCAGTACCTAGCCATAATTCTAAATGTTCTAATGCTGGTAGTTCGAGAGAGAAAAATTGAGCAATTTTGTCACGACTTAATCCTCCAGTTTCGACAATTAGCACTTTCAAACGTTCGTGACGTAAAGAAATGAATTTTTCCCAAGGTTCACTGTATGCACGGCAATCATCTCCACCACGAACTAGCAACATCTCTAGATTAGGAAAGACTTTTAAAATAAGGCTAATATCCTGAGTAGCTGTCCAAGAAATCTGGTAATCTATGTCATAAGGCCCGTAAAAAAGTGCTTTAATATTTTTTAGAATCTCTGGCGATAAAATACGCCATAAATCATAGTAACCTCTAAATATCAAGGCTTCTACTTTATTAACTTCTGGTTCTCTTAAAAAAGTAGTAACATCATCATCCAAAACATAAGCTTTTTTAGCAGTATTTTGCAAACCTATTTTAGGGTCATAGATTTCAACTTGTCGATTGTAAAACTTTTTGAAAGTATTATAGATATATCCCTCATTTAGGGGTTCATTTATTCGCTCAAATAAGTCCCAATATTTATATTCCCGCAAAACTTGTTTGACTTGAGGCTCAATTCTATCGTGTAATAAATTGTAGGCAGCTTGACGGACTTTTCTTGAACAATCATGCAATGAATGTATTACTAAATTTAACCCTTCTGTTTGATAATTCAATGCATCTTGAAGGGCCGCTAGACGTATTTCTGCATAAGGACTTCCTAAACGTTTTTTAACTCCCTTAACACCACCTAGTACAGCATCAGTCGTAGGTGGTGCTTCTCCTCCGAGTACTGCATCAAATTCTCTGGGTTGATTTTGATTGTTTGTCATATTTTCTCCAACGGTAGATGTAATATAAATTTTTGTATAAAAGTGATTCATTACTTCTATACAAATCTTTTTTAAACCCCACTATTTCAACTCGTAACCATCCATTAATTCCTGCACTTTCTCAGAAAATAACCACGCTCCAATAGTGTCAGAACGCTCAATGCCAAATTCAGTTAACTGTAAAATATCCTCATCTTTTATCGCCAAATTCAAAGCAATAAGTTCTGAAAATTCTGGAAAATCAGCGTATACTTCACTACGAAATTGCTGACGATAACTAGCACAATTCAATCCTTCGTCGGAAAGCAAAGATAACAAAATATACCGCCGACGTTGTTCTTCAGCATTTAGTTGAAAACCATAGTGCGCGTAGTCAAATGACTCATCTGCTGTTTGAATATACGCTTGTAAAATCTCGCTGATTCCCTTTGCTCCCACTGCATACTCATTGGAGTAGTGCAAACTATCAGTGTAGGAACGTGCGCCACAACCTAAACCAACCATACCGTCGGCTTGGCAGGAGTGAACAGGAGATGAGGGAGAAAGATTGCTACCTTGTCCTACTTCTACGCGTCGAAACATCCGCATGGAAACTTGCGTATATCCTTGCGATAATAATAGCGATCGCCCTTCCCGATAACAAGCTAAACGAATATCGTCCCATTCTTGCTCTGTGCGTCCCAAACCTGTGAGCGATCGCACGTACAATGGATATAGATAAATTTCTTCTGGTTGAAAACGCAAGGTAGCTTGTATTGATTGCAACCAACTATTTACTGTTTGACCGGGTAAACCGTAAATCAGATCAATATTAAGCGTGGGAAATCCCATCTCTTTTATCCTTGTCAGCGTTGCTTCTACTTGGGTAGTAGATTGACGGCGCTGGGTTGCTAAAACTTCCGAATCGATGAAACTTTGGACACCAATGCTAACACGATCGACGGCGTGCGATCGCAACAGCTTTAACTTGTCCTCAGTTGCGGTTTCTGGCGAAACTTCCACAGAAATGGGAATTTCCTGTAACTTTGCACCCATCGTACTTTCAGCAATATTGAGAATAGTTTCGAGGTGCTGAATGGGTAATTGGGTGGGAGTTCCGCCACCAATAGCGAACCTAGCAAATGACGCATCACCCAACACCGCTTTCATCCGTTGCGCCTGTCGCTGTAACGTGCGGACATATTGACTCATAAAATCTTCATTGTGGCTGACTGTGGTAAACAGGTTGCAGAACCCACAACGCATTTCACAAAATGGTATGTGTATGTAGAGAAATAGCGCTTGTCTATCTTGCTGCGCCCAAAGTTCTGGGAGATACACAGCTGGAGTGAGGGGACGGTAAGCTGTTTTGTGGGGGTAAGAATAAACGTATGCTTGATAAGGAGACTGGGCAATTTTCGATTTGAGATTTTGGATTGTCAGCATAAGATTTAAAAGAATTTAGAACTCTGCGCCTCTCCACCTCTGCGTGAGTTTTCATAAAATAAACTCTGCATAGGGAACAGTCCAAACCACAGGATGGCTAAGTCGATGTCCAGTGTAACCATCTTCACCATAAGTTGTCCCGTGGTCGGAACAGAGAATGCAAAAAGTAGAATGCCTTTGTCGTATAATATTCCAGAGTTTGGCTAATTGGCGATCGACGTATTCCAAAGCTGCGGCGTGAGATTCAATGGTATCGATTTTATCTTTTGCATCGGGAAGATAGAAATAATTTGGTTGATGTAGAGCCGAAATATTTATAAATAAAAATATACGTTGATTGTTTGGCGTTTTTTCTAAAATCTGTCGCGCAAGATTTACCTGATTTTCTGTAGATTCTGGGTTAGTAACTCCTAATTCTGGAGTCCAATAACTTTCGGCAAACATTGAGGGAATTACATTACCTAAAGGGTTGCATTTGTTGAAAAAACCAACTCCACCAATGCAAACTGTATGATATCCCTTAGCAGCTAATCCATTAACAATATTTGAGCTATCTAACACACAAGTTGTATCAGTTGTAGTGGTACTTCCTTCAAATCCCAAAGCAAAAAGGCGGGGGTGAATTCCAGGTGTTACAGGTGTGGGTAAAAAGCCTGCAAAAAATGCATGATGAGAAGCATAAGTGAAGTTTCCGGGTGAATGGCGTTCTTCCCAGCCTGTTTTAGGAAGTACTTTTGCTAAGTTTGGAGTGCGTTCTTGTACGAGTAGGTTTTTGGCTACGTCATAACGCAATGTATCTAGGGTGATAAATAAGATATCGTGGGTTCCGACGATTTGATTCATATTGAACATAATCAGCGAAGAGGGAAAGGGGAGACAAGGGAGACAAGGAAGACAAGGGAGACAAGGAAGATAAGGGTGAGAGTGAAATTAAGAAAAAAATGGGGAAATATAGGAGGAGACAGTAAAGGATGTTTGATTTGTGAATAAAAAGTCATTTTATAGTCATGAAGATTTGGTGGTATTTCAGTTGGCATTTGAAACAGCAATGAAAATTTTTGAGATGTCAAAAAAATTTCCTCAAGAAGAAAAATATTCTTTAACAGACCAGATTCGTCGCTCATCTCGTTCTGTTTGCGCTAATTTAGCAGAAGCTTGGAGAAAACGAAGATATAAAGCTGCTTTTATAGCGAAGCTGAGTGATTGTGAAGCCGAAGCAGCTGAAACTCAAGTATGGATTAAATTTGCTGTTAAATGCTCTTACATAGATATTGAGCAAGGTAGAGAACTATATAAAACCTACAATCAAGTCCTTAAAGGCTTAGTCAACATGATTAACAATCCAAATCAATGGATTATCGGTGAATAATCTCCCTTGTCCCCCTTGTCCTCCTTGTCCCCCTTGTCCCTTTCCAAAATCGCTTTAACTTCACTGGTATAAGTATCCATTCTATTCCACAAAATACCCGGTAATAAATCACCAAAAGCATTAATCTCTAAAATGGCATGAGTTTTCCAATCTGGGAAAATCAGTAAATCAACTCCGCAATATAAACTATTAGGAAATAACGCTGCTGCTTGTTCACAAGTTCGCTTCATTATCTCCCAATTTTCTACACCAACTTTTGCTAAAAATTCCTCTGTATCTCCCCGTTCATTCCCCAAATGCAAATTTGTCATGGGACTTTTACCAAGGCGAACAACGATATGCTGTGCTTCGCCATTGATAACCACCACACGCACATCAAACCCGCATTCTTGCAAATGTGCTTTAGGTAGCCATTCTTCAACTTGTACGCCTTCTGCTGTTAAGATGTTGATGATATCGGCGACTTCTTCGTGATGGGTATAGTGCCTAATTTTCCGGGAGTTGTAAAGCAGGGTTTGCCCATTTTCTCGCACTCGTTCGACGGTGGTAATAGCTGATTCAAAACGCGAATTTGCGCGGTAAGCAACGACTCCAGAAGCGGCGGAACCGTGGGAAAGTTTGACGAATACTCGTTCTATTCCCTGCATTTGCATTTGTTCGCGTAAATGTTCATAGTTGTGGATTTTACCTAACGATCGCGGAACGGGGATATTATGAAGGCTGAATCTTTCGTGACAAGCTGGTTTGTCAAACATCACAGCGATGTCTTGGGGATGGTTCATGAAGTACCCCACCCCCAACCCCTCCCCGCAAGCGAGGAGGGGAGAAAGTAATGTTTCCCATTTTTGCAACAGATACCGCCAGCCTAAGTACCACTGTCGCGGATAGAGGATCAGTCCTTTGTCAAATTCTAATTTTGTCGCTGCTTCTGCACTGATACGTTGATGATTGGAAGTAGAAAAAATCTCCCTACTCCCTTCTGCAATGATGGCTTTATCAACATCAAAGTTTTTTTCTGGAGAGTCAAAGCGGATAATGGTGTTGGGTGTATTGAATTGTTCGAGAGTTTGTTTTCCTGCTATTAAGTCGGCGTAATCTACTACGGTGGCTGGTGGTAAGTTGAAATGGGCGAGGGCTTGTTGGAGGAAACCGACACGGCGGTTTTCGGGGTTGGCGATGAGGATGAAATTTAGCATTATCTAATATATTCTTTATTCGTGTAATGCCCAATAACGTGAAGCTGCTTGTCCTCGACGATAGTTTTCTTCCTGCGAATCCGCAATTAATCGACAATCAAGTTGAGACAATTGTTGAATTATCTGTGGTGATATACAGTTTTTAGAAATATTGAGTGTATGAAGCCAATTTACACTTGGACAATTTAGCAAATTTTCTGCCCCGTTATCAGTTAAAGTTCCCATCGATATATCAAGCACTGCTAGACGTTCAATAATTGGAGATTGTACTAAGGCTTCTACAAGCACGTCAGTATTTTCAAAGCTTGGTAGACCAAGATAAGATAAATTACGAAGTAATTCACCTGAAAATAGTGTCTCAAAAAAATCAAAATGTGAGTATCTACAGCGTCCTCCCCATAATTCCAGATATTCAAGTGATGGCAATTCCAGAGTACATACTTGTGCTAATGCACGAGCATCGTTATCTGCTGTTTCTAATATTAAAGTTTTTAAAGATGGATAGTAGATTTTTTTTGAAAAGAGAGTATTAGAAGGATTTCCGTGTAATTTCAATACCTCTAAATTTGGAAAAGTCTCTAAAATAGAAATCACATCACTTAGATAAATACGAGATTTTTTATATTCATGTTGACGGCGATCGCCAATAAATAAAGCCTTTAAATTTCTCAATCTTTGGCTTGCTTTACAAAGCATATTTATGAGTATCTGACACTCTTTGTGATATATTTGCAGGTAACTGACATCAGGCATCCAACAAGCTAAAGCTTCAACTTCACTGACTTGGGTATCATTGAGGAATACTTGAAGAGCATCTAAATTAAAATCTTCAACTATATCAAATCCTCCACGAGGATTTGGCTCCTCACGATAGAGGTTAACATTGTAAGCTGTACTAATTGCAGAAGTGATTCCAATATTTGGATAAAAAGTTTCAAATTGCCAATCTTCTAGCATAGTAAAACATTGCTGAGGATTATGTCTCAATAAAACCTGTTTACCCTTTTGTCCACCTTTATCTCGCAGGAGACGAGCAGCAAACAGCTGCACTTTATCTGAAGGGTCTTTCAAGGCTTGAATTACTAATTGAAAACCTTCTTCTTGATAGCGTAAAGCATCAATCAATGCAGATGCTCTTTCTCTAGCTTCAGGGCTTTTCAACCGACTTTTTACGCCTTCAATTCCTCCTAATACCACACCACTAACAGGAGGTGGCGTTTCCCCACCAAGTACAGCGTCAAATTCTCTCGGTTTATCTGGATTGTTGTTCATTTTGGTTAATCCTAATTTATAGGTAAAGATTTGTAAAATTTTTCATTCGTATAACCCAGAGTAACGAGAAGCACTACAACCTTCATATATCTTTTCTTGAGAATGAGAAATCAATAAACAATCAATTAGCCATGATTGTTTAATCTCCTGAATAAATTCTTCTGATACATAATTGTGAGCGATATTGAGGGTATGTAAATTAATAATTGCTTGAGATTAAATTAAAGCGTTCAAACCTGTGTCAGTCAAGTTTCCCATTGATAAATCAAGTACTTCAAGTGTTGCAAGAATGGGAGATTCAGCTATGAAAGAAGATTGTGCGATCGCATCGGCAATTGCATCAGCATAATCGCTATGCATTTCCTTCTGTTTCTTGCAATAGTTCAACTGCAATTTGCTGAATCTCATCTGAATCATCTTGCAAGGCATCAATCACCAAATCTAAACCTGCGTCTCCATAATTTAAGGCATCAGAGAGTGCAGTAGTTTGCACCTCAAAAATCCCACTTTTCAACCGATTCTTAACTCCTGCAATCCCTCCTAAAACTACACCACTAGCAGGATGTGTTTCTCCACCAAGTACTGCGTCAAATTCTCTGGGTTTATCTGGATTATTGTTCATCTTAGATTTTCTGAGTTTTGGAAAGAATGTGTAAATTTAGGATGGTTTGTTGGGTGCGATCGCATGTTACTAAGTATAAATATAAATTTGTATCACGCAGAGTCCCAGAGAGTAAGAGTTGATTTTTGCATTTCATATTCAGCAATGCCTATATTTAGTATTAATTAATCAAGATGTATACATTACTCATGCAAAGCAGAGTATCTCGATCCTCCACATCCTCTTTCCATTTCATCCTCTTGTTCGTCTGCAATCACCTGGCAATTAAGCTGTAACAATCGTTGAACCATACTTTGTGATACGCAATTATTAGAAATGTTGAGGGTATGAAGTTGATTGATCGATGGACAATTTAACAAAGCTTCTGCTCCATAATTGCTTAAATTACCCATTGATAAGTCAAGCACTAACAGACGTTCAATAATTGGTGATTGCACTATATTCTCTGCAAGGAAGTCAGAAAATTCGCTGCTACGTAATCCCAAGTAAGCCAATTTTGGAAATGATTCACCAAACAAAATTGGTGTCAACCGCTCCATAATAAATGTTGAATGATCTAGCTGTCTACCAAGCCAGAGTTCTAGACATTCTAGATTTGGTAATTGCAAAGCACAAATTTGAGAGAAATTTCTCTCATCGATATCTGCTGTTTCTATAATTAGTGTTTTGAGATTTTCATGGATTAAAGTTTCGCATTCTAAGAGATATTCATAAAATTGCCCACGTACTTTTAGCAATTGCAAATTAGGAAATGCTTCTAGAATTGGACGAATATCAAAAACTGCTAGCTTAGATTTGCGATATTCATGTTGTTCTGCATCTCCTATAAATAATGCTTGAAGATTAGGCAGTTTTTCATAGGCATCGCAAAGTGCTTCTAAAACTATCCCAAAACAGATATTATTATCGTTCCAGTAATTTTCATATTCTATTTGACAAATCAAAGCTTGAATTTTGCTAGATTTAGGGTCTTGCAAGAGATTATAAAAAGTCTCTAAATTTATGTTTTTACTGCGATGTTCTGGTTGAATTTGAATCGCATAAGCATGATTTTCAGGGTTGGTAATACCAACTTGAGGATTAAATTGTTGGAATTTCCAGTTTTCCAGCTTGAGAAAAAGTTGATTAATAATTTCTGACATTAAAAGCTCCATACTTTGACTGTGTTATCTACACCACCACTCACTAATATTTGCCCATTAGAACTTAGTGCTAATGAACGAATAGCTCCTGTATGACCTTTAAATGAGAAAATTTTCTTCCCTGAAGCTAAATCCCAGACTTTGATATTTTGGTCTCCAGCAGTCAGAAAAGTTTTACCATCGGGACTGAATACGATAGAACGAACCCAACCAGCATGACCGTAAAAAGAAAAAATTTCTTCCCCAGTTTGCATATCCCAAATTTTAATTCTCTGGTCACTACCACTGACTAAATAATGCCCATCAGGGCTAATTGATAAAGACCGTATTGAATGGGAATGTCCTATAAGACTCCAAATTTCACGTCTAGAATTTAAATCCCAAATTTTGATAGTTCTATCTTCACCACCACTGATTAAAAGCTTGCCATCAGGAGATATACAAAGAGCATAAATTGAGCGACGATGCCCTTCTAAAATAGCAACTTCTTCACCCCAATTCCACTGCCAAATTTTGATACATCCATTTCCATCTGCACTTACAAAACTTTCTCCATTAGGATGTATAGCCAGAGCATAAGTTATAGTTAAATTCTTGCTTAATTTAGCAATATATTTACCTATATTTATATCCCAAATCATTATATTTTTATCTGCACCAGCACTAATCATCTTCTGTCCGTCAGGACTAATAGCTACCCAATTAATATCAGAAGTATGATGATGGTTAAACCGCAGATCAAATTTTTCTTGTCCTGTCTCTAAATTCCAGACTTTCGGCGAATTGATACTATTATAGCGGCTATCACCTGAACCACATACCAAAGTTTTGTTATCACGACTAATAGCTACAGAATGAACTTGTTGGTAATATGCTTTTAATGTATGAACGCACTGAAAAAATTCATAAGGATTAAAGTCTTGCAGTGCTTGTTTTACAGATGATAATTCCGTGCGCGATCGCAAAATCTTATAAGCCGATAATCTCACTTGTCCTGACTGATTTTGTAGGGATTGAATCACTGTTTCTAAACCCATATCCCCATAATTCAACGCTTCGGAAAGCGCATTAATTTGCGCCTCAACCACTGAACTGTTTAACCGACTTTTTACCCCCTCAAGTCCTCCTAAAACTACACCGTTAACTGGTGGTGGCACTTCACCGCCAAGTACAGCGTCAAATTCTCTGGGTTGATTTGGATTGTTGTTCATCTTGGATGATATTGTATTATTTTATTATTTTATTCCCAGACTGAGTAATAGCGATCGCTAAACTGGGAATCTGCAATTACTCGACATTTCAACTCAGAAAGTCGCTCAATTATATTTGTATGTAAACGATTTCCAGAAACATCGAGAGTGTGTAAGCGATTAATTGCTGGAGAGTTTAACAAAGCACCTCCATTACTTATATTTCCATCTGTTAACTCAAGTATCTTCAGATTTTTCATAATTGGAGAATTCACGATAGCCTGAGCAACTTCACTCATGTTTCCACATTTTCTCACCGCTAGGTATGCCAAGTTAGGGAACGATTCACCCGAAAGCACAGGTGCTAAACTATCAATATTGATCTTGCTTAAATCGCTTCTATTTAGCCAGAGTTCAAAGTATTCTAGAGATGGCAAATTTAAATTGCAAACTTTTGCAATATTACTATCAGATATACCATCAGCATCAATAATCAGAGTTTTTAAACTCTCATGTTTTAAAGGCTTAATGGGAATAATAGAATTATTTTGGGGATTACGAACTTGTAGTATGAGGTCAGGCTTAAGAATATCTTCTTCAAGCATTCGACCCCGAATATGAAGTAATTCTAAATTAGGATAGGCTTTGACTAGAGGATGAATACTAGTTACGTTAATCTTTGATTCTCTATATCTTAAAGTCAAAATATCGCAGTTATCTCCAATTAATAATGCTTTTAAATTTGGAAGTAATTCACGAACCTTAACAAGAGTGTCAGTAAAATATTTAAAAGCTGTTTTAGAAATTTTTTCCTTGTATTTATCTTGTAATTTTATTGCCTCTATATACTTAGCTTTTGGGTCTCTAAACAAACGCAATAATTCATATTTACTATTTACACAATATGCTCTACCTATCGGGTCATCAATACTGACATGATAATTTATTCTCCAATCTTGAAATGTTGTTAAAACTAACCAAGGATCATAATCTAGTAATGCCTGTTTGCCTTTAATACCAGCTTTACGTAGTAAACCAATAGTACAATCATGTATTTCTTCTGAAGAGTCATATAAGGCTTCAATAATTAAATCTACTCCTGCATCACCATATTTAAACGCATCTTCAAGCGCCGCAATTCTGACTTCATCATCTTCGCTATTTAGACGATTTTGAACTCCTTCAAGTCCTCCTAAAACTACAGCGTAGTTTTGATTCTGCTGTTCTCCACCAAGTACTGCGTCAAATTCTCCGGGTTGGTTTTGATTGTTATTCATCTTAGGTTATCTTGTATAATGTTCTTCATTGTTACATTCACCAATTTTAGCTTTTGACGAATTATAATTGAGACTTTAGTCTATTCCCAAGCTGGAGAATAACGATCGTAGTACTTTTGTGATTTAGCGTTTACCTGACACTTAAGTTTAGATAACTTTTGAACCATATCTTTAGTTAAACGGTTCTTACTCACATTCAGAATTGCTAAGCTATTTATAGCCGGGCAATTTAATAAGAGTTCTGCACCTTTATCGCCCAAATTCCCGTCTGAAATATCAAGTCCAATTAAGCGATGTATTAACACTGAGTTTGTAAGTGCGGCAGCAATTTTATTATAATTTTTACCTCCTCTTAGTCCTAAATATTTTAAATTAGGAAATAAGTTACCTGAAAACATAGGTGCTACTTCAGTTGCATTTGGTAGAGTATTGTTACCACTATTACTAAAACCTAAATCAAGATATTCTAAAGCTGGTAATTCTAGTTTATAAATCTGCTGAAATGTTACTTTATTTAAATCTGTTGCATCAACAATCAAAGTCTTAAGATTTTTATGCCTGATTGGGCTAAATTCTAGATGACAACCATTACGAATGTGCAGGAATTCTAGATGAGGGTAAGTTTTCAAAATAGCGCTAATATCACCAAGAGGGGTTGGTGAAATATTAGTATCAATCCATACAGCTTTTAACCCGCTTAAATATTCGTGAATATCAAACAAAATATCAACAATATAACCAAATTTATTACTATAACTCAATTGTTCAGATGTAACTTGAGAGATTAATACTTGGATCTGACTAACTTGTGGAAATTGCAGTAGTGATTCAACTTGTTCAAGACTTTTGAAAACATAGACATTTTTTGATGAATTAATTATGCCTAATTTAGGGTTAAAATTATCATTTTGCCAATCTCGTAGTCTAGTAAATAACTGCATTTTGTCAAAGTTTAATAATGCTTGTTTCGTCTTAAAGTCTGACCTATTATGCAATAATTCATAGGCATAAATTCGTACTTGGGCAGACGAGTCCTGCAAAGCTGCAATTACTAAATCTAAACCTGGTGTTCCGTAATTCAATGCTTCAGAAATTGCTGTAACTCGTATCTCAGTAATTGTACTTTTTAGACGATTTCTAACTCCTTTAATTCCTCCTAATACTGCACTTGTCATAGGATATGGAGTATTACCGCCTAAAATAGCATCAAATTCTTGGGGTTGATATTGCTGAGGATTGTTAGATTGCGTTAGCGAAACTGTCCGAAGGAATTGCTCTTTTCTGGCTGCTAAAATAGCATCATAAAATTCTGATATATTCAGTTCTATTTTTGATCGCCCATTACTCGTGATTACAGTACTATAATAACCACATTCTTTTGCTCGCTCGCTATGAGGCAGATGTAATAAAGTTTCAAGCTTTTCTAAGAGAGCTTCTCCTCGAAATTTTTCATATTTAAAATTAGACATTATAGACCTACCTATAAATTACTCTGAAACAGAACAATAGCGACTATTAATATAGCTATCATTATATTCTTCTTTTTGATTATTTGCCAAAACACGCACATCCAACCCAGAGAACTTTTCAATCATTTCCTGAGATAAAAAGCTTTCTGAAATATTGAGAATATCAAGATTATTTATCGCGGAACAATTCAGCAATTCTTCCGCACCAGCATCACTTAGCGTTCCCATTGAAAGATCAAGTACGCTGATGTAATGAATAATCGAAGAACCTACAATAATGCTGACTATTTCATCGGTAAATTGGCTATTGCGTAATCCTAAATAATTTAACTTGGGAAATTTTTCTTCAAACAGAATTTGATTTAAATCTTCAACCCAACAATCTCCGCCGTAATTTTCACTACCAAACCATAATTCTAAATGTTCTAATGCTGGCAGATTCATCTGACAAATTTGTGCAACAGTATCCCGACTTAACCCCCCAGTTTCAACAATCAACGCTTTGAGGTAATTATGTCGTATCGGCGGACTAAATTGTAAACCATCCCCTCCACGAACTTGCAAAATTTCTAGTTTGGTATAAGCTTGCAAAATGCGACTTATATCACTTTGTTGAATCCAAGAAATTTCGCATTCATCGCCAATAATGTCGCCAATGAAAATAGCTTTGAGATTAGTTAAATATTGTTTTGCATCAACTAAAGCTTTGATAATGCCGCTTGAATTACTTTCGTATGCTTCTTCCTCCCACAAACCAAACACTAAAGCTTCCAATTTATGGGCGTTGGGTTGTTGCAAAAGTCTACTAAGTTTACTCGGCAAATTATCCTCATTTTCATAAGGCCAGTATCTCAAGGCGTAAGCTTTGTTAATAGGGTCAGTAATACCTATATTTGCATCGAACTCTACAACTTGCCGATTAGCAAATTGAGTAAGGTGATAACCTTGATACTCGTTCAATCTTTCTTCCAAGTTCCAAGGTTTATATGTTTGCAAAGCTTGTTTGACTTGCGGTTCTATTTTTTGGCGCAATAGTCGATAAGCAAAACGCTGCACCAATCTTGATTTATCTTGCAATGCTTGAATTAATACATCCAACCCTGCATCACCATATTTCAAAGCTTCGCTAAGTGCAGCAATTCGTACTGTAATCACAGGATTTGATAAACAACGTTTAACTCCCTCAATTCCTCCTAAAACAACTCCATCCACAGGAGGCGGAGATTGTCCTCCCAACACTGCATCATAATCTCTGGGTTGATTTTGGTTGTCTGTCATGGTGCTTTACCTTTTGATTCTTTATTAGAATTCCCAAAAATTCCACGCATACATCAATGCATAATAATTGCCGTTGACGGAAATTTAGTACAACATAGAGATGATTATGGCATTTCTAAACCCTGAACAAATCAAAAATTTATACTTATGGCGGAGTATCAGAAAATTGAGTACTGGATTGGCAAAGATGGTAAAATTACTGAAACACTAATTGGTGCATCTGGTGCAGCTTGTACAAGCACAACATCTGGAATAGAAAACGCTTTGGGAGAGGTAGAAACTCAAGAACTGCTTCCTGAATATTATGAGGGAGATAACAATGTGACAGGAACAGAACAACAATCCCTCAAGCAAAAATAGGAGGGACGTAGACGATCGCAGATAACCTGTTAGACATCCAAGGAAGGGGGATGTTTTCTATGGAAAGCCTTTTGGTGATAGCAATAGGATTTTTGGCGTTACTTTGATCGCAGCCACTGCCAACACATCGGTGAGAGATTAAGATAATCTTACTTTTGTCAATTAGAAATTATGCTTAAAATTTGGAAAGAGCCGAGGTATTAAGTTAACTCTTGTACTGAAATTATGGGTTAAGAATAAATGATGCGTATCAAGATGACGCGTAGGCGTAGCCCGCCGTAGGCATGATCAAAATAGCGTCGCGGTTGGGTCTAACCTAATTCGCTCTGGTTTGATACTAGCAGCTTGATTTTCAGGTGTAGTTAGTTCAGAATCACCATCGCTAAATATTAAATCGAGAGGGTTAGCATGTTTAAGCTTTGCACTATATACTATGTCTTTTTTAGTCACTGTTACACTTTTAGTTTTTCTAAATCTTTAACAATCTTCTTTATGACTTTTAGTGCTGCACGATTTTTATCATACACAGCCAATGGAATTCGACGTTCAGAAGCATGGGCAAATGCAATTGATTTTGGGATAGCAGAATATATAGTAAAATCTAAATTCAGCTTTGATCGCCTCTAAATCTTCGTCGAAGGTGCGATCATCACAAAAGTGCATTCCAAAAGCATCACAGGTGTAGAGGATTTGGGTTTTGCGATGGCTACGCCCGCCGCAGGCATCGTAGCTGAAAATTGTATCAGGCCAGTGTAAGTTAGGCGCACTCACAAATTCAATTTCGTGTCCCTTGCCAATATCTATGCGATAGCTGCGCTCGCCGAAGGCATCGCCAGTTTTCACAACCCGCCAAGAATTGCGATCGCATACGAACCCTTCCAGAAATTGGAGCGCGACTTTTGAGGCTAAGACTGTAGCTCTAGGTGCTAACTGGAGGACATCTTCCACTAAGCCGCTATGGTCTAGCTCTGTGTGACTGACAATTATGTAATCAATTGTCTAAGAGGGTGTTTATAAATAAAAAATAAAGAGGATCGCAGTCATTTCGCAGGACAGGTATTTTAAAAAAGACAGTCGTCGTATTTGAATCGGATGCCATGAGTCGAAAACCTTATCCCACAGACATTTCCGATCCCGAATGGGATTTGATTAAATCAATGATTCCGGTTATCGTAAGCGCAAACGTGGAAAAAAGCGTGAAATCGAGATGCGGGAAGTGGTAAATGCGATTTTTTACATCTTGGGCGCTGGCTGCTCATGGCGAATGATGCCTCACGATTTACCTGCTTGTCTTACTGTATACTCATATTTTCAACGTTGGCAGCGCAAAGGTATATGGCAAAAAATTCATTCAGTTCTGCGATGTCTACGACGGGCTACGCCTGAGCAACTCAGGCAACTCGAAGGACCAGATGTAGAACCATCCGCAGGAATTATAGACTCTCAAACTCCCTTTGGATCTGCGTAGGCGTAGCCCGCACTTCTCTACGAGACGCTGCGCGTAGCTTGCTTCCACGAAGTGGTACGACAAAGCTCAGTGACCGTCGTAGACATCGTATCAACTATAAATACTCAATTTATCTTGCAGTTCTCCAAAATCAAAAATGTTAGTGATGATAATTCATCCTCTTAATATCTAACGCCAAAAATCAACGTATTTCTATTCTTTAGCAATGACAATATCGTTAGACTTAATGACTGCATAAGCTTCTTTACCCTCAGATAGTTCCAACTCTTCTGCGGAAGCTCTGGTGATAATCGAGGTTAATTCTACTTTATGAATAATCTCCAGAGTTACCTCACTATTAACTGCTCCATAAACGACTCGTTTGACGACACCTTTAAGAATATTCCGAGAGCTAACTTTTAGTGATTTCTTTTGAATACTACTTTCTATCTCAGGCTTTTGAGTGTAAATATCTTCCTGCTTTTCCTGCTGAGTTGGTGATGATCCTGATGCCCAAGTGTGCTGAGTGAGACTACGCACGAGTTCCCGGAGAATCTCAGTCTTGGTGCGTTGAGACTGTTCGCAGAACTCCTCCAGAATCTTCCGCTCGTCCTCTGAGGTTTGAAATGTAACCCATCCTTGTTCTTTTCTTGGCATAATAATATTATCAATTTTGGTTATCTTGGTAAAATTCTACCAAGTATCAATTCGATATGTCGTTTTAGTAATAACATTTTTTTTGTCAAGGTTTTCGGCATTTTTCTCGCAAATTAATCAACTTAATCTCATATAGTTAACTACATAATATATTTATTTTTTTCTAGATGCAAAATATTTTGTTACTTGAAATTGTCTAAATCATCACTAAAACATTACCAACTAAGATGGTATAACATTGGGCTATGGTATTTGTTGGGATAGCGATTGCAGGGGTAATCTGGCAAAAAATTCCGCTGGCGATCGCGTGAGTGCCGTAGGATTATTTAACGTGAGTTCACAGCAGGGGGATGAAACACCTAAAATCGCGTTCTCAAGACCTGCGGAGTTTATTTGAGAACAATATCACCATTGAATACGTGGCAGAACCCCTCAAAGCTATGCCAGCTGATGTGGAGGTGACAGAAGTGCTGCATTGGATGCAGGCACAAAATTTTGATGTTATCGGCGTTGAGACGGGAGATATTATTAGCGGTTATGTAGAACGCTCTAGTTTGATTCCAGGCAAAGAAGGCAAGTGTAGCGACTATGAACGGGTGTTTCATCCCAAAGAACTAATAGCCATTTCCACCCCACTGATGAAGTTGCTACCCATTTTGCAACAAACTCCGCGATTGTTTGTCTTGGATTGCAATCAAGTAAGTGGTATTGTTACCTGTGGCGACTTGCAGAAAGCACCTGTGCGAATGCTACTGTTTGGACTGGTAACGCTGCTAGAAATGAATTTGCTGCGGCTGGTGCGGATTTACTATCCCCAAGATTCTTGGCAAAAAATCCTTAAACCTGAGCGCTTAGAAGTTGCTCAACGGCTATGGCGAGAGAGCCAAGAAAGAAACGAAGCTACCGATTTGTTAGATTATCTGCAATTCTGTGATAAGCGAGAGTTGATTTTAAATCAACCAGAACTTCTCCAGCAACTAGGACTAAAGTCCAAGCGGTTTGGCGAACGCTTCCTCAAATCTGCTGAACAGTTGCGAAACCGATTAGCTCACGCCCAAAATTTAGTTACTGGCTCCTCTTGGACAGAGTTGATTTCTCTAGCCAAGGAGATGGAAACGCTGTTAATTCGCTGTGAGGAAGTTGAATGAAATAGTCAGCTTTCTTTAACACTATTGAACCAGCCGATCAAATCCGCTGCTGTCGAGAAATCTAATAGCGCCTCACTTAAATCCTCTAATTGAGTCAGAGATAATACTTTTGAGTTTAGAATTAAAGCATTAAGTAATAAATATCACAGTTTGCGATTATAAAATTAAGCTTTAACGCGGCTTATTAAGCGAATCACTCACTTGAGTACCTGTATAATTGGGAACCCACCCTTCGGCGTTGGCGCAGCCCGCCGCAGGCATCGCAAAATAACGTACCCCTTTAAAATTCAACGATGCAGTTGGGCTGCACCAATGCTCAACGCCAAGGGGGATGTAGAGATAATCTTGTGCCTGAACTAAAAGCTGTACCTGGCTGCCATCAGGTCGCACGAAGCCATAGATCATTTCTCCTGCCAACACGTAGAGGGGTTCAGCGGCAGGATGAGTATGGTAACGGCCGTAGGTTGCTATCAGGTGGTGAAGATTGAAAGAACCTGGATGCACATTTAGCAAGTCACACCAGATAGCGCCATTTTCTTGCTGAATAAATTCAAAGACGCTGTTATGGAGTTCTACACAATAAAGTTTCTCAGACTCAGTTAAAACATCCTGGTCTAGCAGATTGGGGAACAGAAGCGATGTTCCGGGGTCGTAGTGTCTGAGTTTAATGCCAAGAGGGGCAAGTTCACGAGCTATTTCGCCTAAATCACTCTCAATTGTGCCGTCGTCAAGTAGTAGGTTAGCCATGACAAAAAGACTAATTAACTGTTAAGAAGAGTATACTAAATTTTGCTCTAAAAAGCCACTATTCCCGATTGACAAACCGGAGTTTAATTTTCTAGTGACTCCTGTTAATTCACTTCCCAATGCCCAATGTCCAATTCCCAATGCCCAATGCGCCCATTAACAAAATAAATTTATCCCCAGAATGATGCTCATTAGTACCACTAGCATCTAAGCTAGTACGGGTGAACTATATCCAGCATGGAATGTCTGACTTAATTCTGTTTTGGCATCGGCGCGATTTACGCATTTCTGACAATACGGGACTGGCTGCGGCAAAACGGCAGAGTCCGAAAGTGGTGGGCGTGTTTTGCCTTGATCCGCATATTCTCGAACGGGATGATGTTGCTCCTGTGAGAGTAACTTATATGATTGGCTGTTTGCAGAAACTCCAAGAGCGATATGCTCAAATTGGCAGCCAGTTATTAATACTCCACGCCAATCCTGTACAAGCGATACCAGCTTTAGCCGAGGCAATAAATGCCAAAGCTGTTTTTTGGAATTGGGATATAGAACCTTATTCACAAGAACGCGATCGCACCATTATAAATGCCCTCAAAGAAAAAGGCATTGAGTTTCTTAACCAAAACTGGGATCAAATCCTTAACTCCCCAGAGGATATCCGCACGGGTGGTAACAGTCCTTACACCGTTTACACCCCCTTCTGGAAAAATTGGATTACCAAACCGAAAGCTCAACCAGTAGAAACACTGCAAAATGTTGAGGGATTAACGGAAGCTGAACAAGAAATTGCAAAACTTGCAGGCTCATTGACATTACCTTCAGCAAAAGATTTAGGGTTTATTTGGGATGAAGAATTGATTATTTCACCGGGAGAGGCGGCGGCGCAAGAACGATTAGAAGAATTTACTAATAAAGCGATTACTGAATACCAAGAACAGCGAAATTTTCCCGCAGTTGATGGAACATCGCAATTAAGTGCAGCTTTGAAATTTGGCGTAATTGGCATTCGCACCGTTTGGCAAGCCACCATAGAAGCACTAGAAAACAGCCGCAGTGAGGAAACAGCAGTTAATATTCGCACATGGCAACAGGAATTAGCTTGGCGGGAGTTTTATCAACATGCAATGTATAACTTCCCGGAATTAGCTGATGGTGCTTTCCGCGACACCTTCAAAAACTTTCCTTGGGAAACTAACGAAGAATATTTCCAAGCTTGGTGTGAGGGGAGAACAGGCTACCCCATTGTGGATGCAGCAATGCGTCAGTTAAACGAAAGCGGCTGGATGCACAACCGCTGTCGGATGATTGTCGCCAGTTTCCTTACTAAAGACTTGCTAATTAATCCCCAATTGGGAGAAAAATACTTTATGCAGAAGCTGATTGATGGGGATTTATCTGCCAATAATGGCGGTTGGCAATGGAGTGCTTCTAGTGGGATGGACCCCAAACCTGTGCGGATTTTCAACCCAGCCAGTCAAACACAAAAATTCGATTCAGAGGGGGAATATATTCGGCAATGGGTGTCAGAATTGCGGTCTGTAGATACAGAATATTTAGTTACTGGTAAAATTCCATCTTTAGAACGTCATGCTGTTGGCTATCCTGAACCAATTGTGGATCATAAAGTACAACAACAGCAGTTTAAACAGCGTTATCAACAGCAAAAAAACATTAGTAGTGGTGAGTAAAATTGTTAGTTTTTTAATAGATATTACCGAAAATGAAGTAAGCACAATTCATGAATTGTGCTTAACAAGAATTTTAGGCAACGCATAATTAATTTATGGAAATGTCTAATGTTTAGTTAAGGCTGATATGGTATCATAATATTAATCTTGCTACGTCCCATCTTAGCTTGCTGCTCTTTCACTACAAATGGATTTCAAAAGTTTTTCTGAGCTACGTGAGTTTATTCGCCGCTACAACTCAACATCCATTCTAGAGATTGGAGCTAAGAAATGCTGGCAAAAGTGGGAACCGAAAAAATACTCAGATCCTTTAGATTGGTTGCATAGTAATACTGAACGCAATTATGCTGTCCGACTCATGTTACTAGCTAGTGCAGGTAATCCTCATCGGCATGGGGATATTAGTGTTGAGACGTTTGACAGCTTAATTAATGCTTACCATAGTTGGGAACATCATACCATTTCAGACAAACGTATTCTTGATAAAGAAGCAGAAGCCCTATTAAGTTCTATCCAAAAATGGGAAATTGATCATGAGAAAATAGCACGTAATTGGTCGTTAAAATTGAGTAATATTTTTGATTTAGAAGTAATTCGCACTCATGTAGCTGGTTTATTCTTACAAAGGCTAGTAGCTTTTCAAAATGCAGGTTTTGGATACCCAGTTGCTCGCATACATCGAACGATAAAATTTATTGAGCTACTGGATAAACATTCCGATAAAAAATTCTTAGATGATTTTTTAGAACGCACAAAACTAAGTCCAATAAATTACTTTAAACAAATTATAGGTTGCTTAATGGTGTTTGGCAATTTTTATAATAGAAAAGGATTTTGGGATTTTTCTCAATTTCTCGATATAGATGATGAAGTTCAAAAACAAGGTATTAACCCAGAGAATATAAAAATATTTGTTATGCAAAATAGTGAGTTTTTTTCCTCGGAAGCTGATAATTCCTTTCGTAATAGAATCAATCAAACACTTAATAGTGTTCCTGATTATTATCAACCTCTATTTTACAATTATTTTCTAGAAGTTCCTTTTATTAAATTGAATAGTGAAAGATTATGTTTGCCAGATCCTTTCTCTTTTTCTGAATCTTGTTGGAATCAGATTAGAGGTCTTGTTTTTGAGGATAGTACTAGGAAAAGGTTAGAAGGATTATTAAGTCGCTCATTCGAGGATTATCTTGAAAATACACTTCTTCCTTTTATTATTCCTAATTCTTTTCATAGAATTCCCGAAGTCAAAAATTCTACCTCTAGCAAAGATAAGCGTGCTGATTTTCTCATTGACACTTTAAGTTCATATATTGTATTAGAATGCAAAAGTAGTATTATGTCTGCCGATACAAGCGCCTATTTTCATGTTGATAAACTTGCTGATGTTTGGTGTCGAATTCATTCTGCATTTGAGCAAATTGGCAACACAGTAAAAGCTTTAAATCTTCACGATAAGCCAGTGATCCCTCTTATTTTGACTTTTTATGACAGTATTGCTGCATCTACAGTATTTGAAGAGATGGTAAAGCAAACTGACTATTGCTCTCGTATGGGATTGAATATACCGCCCATTGTGTATTCTCTACATGAATTTGAACATTGGATTCACGATAGAAGTCTTAATAATTGGGCAGAATCAATTCTTTCAAAGCATAATGCTTCTTCTCCTATACAACGTGATAATAAAGGACATAATTATGGTCACTTAAATAATATTTCAATTCTTTAAAATTTATCTAAAATAACCCAGATGAGTTAATATTTTATCCTCATTTCACAATTCAGCTTGCTGGAGTTCAACGAGTTACAACGCTAACATAATATTACGCCTTGACAGGTAAACGAGAAATTGTCCATAAGATGAGCAGGAAGATTAAGTAAATTGCACCAACCAGCCCAAACTCAATCAGAGGAATATAGGTTACTTCGTAAATTCTGCCCAAGCCGCGTTCAGTCAGTGCATAAACGGCCAGTACACTCACTAAAAAGGCTCCGTAGATAGTACGTTTAGTCGAGATACCCACAGGTAAACCGTGGAGTTGAGTAAGCACCAGAATGCCAAGAAAACCAAAGAGGAATGTTGGCCACTTGCTCTGTCCTAGCATCAATGATATAACGACACTATGTAAAAGCACCGTAATTTCCAAAGTGAATGTCCACCAACGGTTTACATGGCTGCGGTTAAAGATCAACGACGATTGGAGCAGAAGCAAGAACATATAGAGAAAACCAATTAAGTGCCCCAAAGTCGCTTCCATTGGATGATACCAGAAGGTGTAGATAGCGGCGAAGGAGAAAAAATAGCCGTGGTAGAGCTTGATAATTTGCAAAAACTGTTGATGGAATGGAACAGAATTACCAAAAAACAAACCGCGTCGAGGCGTTTCCAAAATCAGTACGAAGACCAGTAGGAGGACAACCGCACCTTGAGAAGCCAAAATTGAAGTATCTTGAGCTAGAGCATCGTACCAAATATAGGTCTGGAGAAAGTGTAAAGCGATGAATGCACCATTAATGGCAAGCATGAGGTAATTAATCGGGTGCAACGCTGATTTGTATTTCAACTGCGATCGCTGCGCCCACCAGATACACGCCCAGATGCTAAACTGATGCCCAAGGTACATACCCCAAGCCGTCGCTCGACTCCAAAAGGTGGGGTTGGGAAGCTTCCAGTAGTACCAGTTTAATCCTTGGTCAGGAAGTTTGGTGATGCTTGCAGGAATGCTCCCACCTAGCCAAATTGCGTAGGTGAGGAGGATGCTTACAAAGATGCCTAAAAACAATACTCGGCGACCTGTCATACCAATTTTGGATTTTAGATTTTAGATTTTGGATTTTGAGAGAAGTCTGAGATAAGGCTTCCTTACCAGGATTTTCAGGCGACACGTTCTGTGTTTGGTTCAGCTGCGCTTTTAGTTACTCGCAAACTAAGAGTCAAAGCTACCAGCATTACTAAAAATCCACTAAAAAAAGGAGCAGAACTCCCAAATTTCATAAAACTAACCCCTGCCCACGTTGGCCCGCCGATGCGTGCTAACGCAGAGCAAGAACTGGCAATTCCTAATATTTGTCCTTGTTCTTCTGAGGCTGTCATCTGGGAAATCAGGCTGTTCAATATTGGTTGGCTGACACTAATTCCCCATGCCATAAGCGTGGTGGCGACCAATAATAAAGTTAAGCTTTGTGAGAATCCAATTAACAGTAATCCTGAACCTAACCCTAATATCCCCAAGGTAAGTAACTTGATTTCACCCAAGTGTTTCTTGAGGAATCCGATCAGTCCTCCTTGAATGATTGTGCTGACAATCCCCATGAAGGCAAAAAGATAACTAGTTTGTTGAGGGCCCCAATTTAATTGCTGTTTAGACCATAAAGCCAATGTAGAGTCCATAGCCGCAACAGCAAAAGTTACTAAAAAGTAGATGCCAAGAAGCACACAAAACTGGGGACGCTGTGACAGATGTAGCAAGTTCAGCCGTTGCTGACGGTAGCGATGAGCTTGGATTTTGGCTTTAGTCTCAGAATTGAGAGATTCTGGAAGTAACATCAAAGCACAAAGCAATGCCAATAAAGATAATCCGGCTGCGAACAACGACGGTAGATGAAAGTTAGCCTTGTCCTGATCAGTCCCGATCAGAAGACCTCCAATGGCTGGGCCGAGAATGAAGCCAAGACCAAAAGCCGCTCCGATTACGCCCATACCACGAGCTCGGTTCGCTGGCGTGGTAATATCTGCTATGTAAGCCTGAGCAGTGGCAATATTCCCTGCCATAATCCCGGCAAGACTACGAGCAATAAACAAAATCCATAATGAGTTGGCAAAACCTAACCCTATGTATGCAATTACAGAACCGAATAAAGTAAGTAATAAAATCGGACGGCGACCGTAGCGATCGCTAAATCTGCCCCATAATGGTGCAAATAAGAATTGCATTAAAGAATAAATAGCTACAAGTAGAGTTGCTTCATTAGGTTTTGCGCCGAATTGTTCAGCATACAAAGGCAGTATCGGCAGGATAATTCCGAAGCCGAGCAAGTCTATAAATATAGTCAAAAATAAGACGAATATAGCCCTGCCATTATTTTTACTCTCCATAGGTGCAATTCCATTTTATAAAAAATATGTGTAACTTGGATTAGTTTTATGGACATCAGGCAACGTTTGATCATAAAAACCCATTGAATGCAACCAGTAATCACTTCAAGCAAAATGCATTAATTTGAGTGTGGTTGAGCAAAATAGCGTGGAACAAACCCATTATAAAAATAAAGCCAATAATACTACTAATGAAAGCAACTACGATTTCGTGCTTCCGTATGGCTTTTTTTATCTTAGTGTCTATGATGTTTTCTAATTCTTTGTATGGCATTGAGTTGAATTTGGCGAAAGACAACAATTATATGGAAGTTATGTACTTACATAAGTTGGAGTATGTCCGAAACCTCTAACTTATAAAATGAAAGCTATTGTGATATTGTGGGAGTATCAAGTGCGTTGGCGTAGTTTCAAAACAGCACCTGAAACACCAAAAGCTAATATAGCCAAGGTATAAGTTGGTTCGGGAGCTGCAATAATGCTTACCTGATTAATGGCCAAGCCGTATTGTGGATCAGAACTGCTAAAAACGAGTCGCGAGATGTTTGGAGTGTCACTACGAATCCCCAAGAACACTGCCGAATTATCTAATGCTAGCGACGAAGTGCTTAGAACTGAGAAACTACCCAACAGGTTATTGGCGTTATCAAAAGCGTTGATAAAAGTTGAAACTTTTAAATTACTAATGTCTACAGCTATCTGAGTACCAGCACCAAAAACAGGCTGGGCAAAACTAATAGTAAAAGGCCCTCCGTTCCCTTTCGTACCAGGATCAGGAGTACCAGGAGGAAGAGGGATAAAACCTGTTGGGTCTATACCTCCGAAGAGAACAAAATCTCCTTGGGCGAAGTTAGTCCGAATGCCAGGTGGAGGTGAAGTTTGAAAGACAAATGGTGGAGTAATCTGAGGATTATTAGTTGGAGCTATATTTATATCCAACCCTAAACCACCTTGCGATGTTGCTAAAAAAGAGTTAGGTAAAAAAGCAGAAAAGTCAGGAGCAGAAGGATTGAATACTTTACCTAAACTTCCCCAATCAACTTGGTCATTGCCTCCTAAAATAGCGCGTTCAGTTACTAAAAATGTAGCTGCTTTAACTGGTAATGGGAGAACCGTTATTATAGCTGTAATTGCTGGTAAATATTTCACAGATAACTTAAATAATTGATTTGTTGTCAATGCCACAAGGCTTACTCCTTAATTTCTTAGAATAATATCATCAAAATGCAATAATTCAACACCCAGGATGAGGCAATGCAATGCATTGCTCTAGTCGAGAGATTTGAAGCAACTGCCGTGTTCAATGGTTGTCTTGCAAAAACTTTTTGATGGCTAGCTGATGAGAGTTGACAAAGTTTATGACTTTACCAGAATTAGATCATTTTTGCAACACAACTTTAGCCTGTGTTACAAACACAGTTATTCGTGTCTGTAACATTCTCAATTTGTTATTGGTAAACTACTAGCCAGTGCTTTCATAACCAACTGCAAAAAGCTTGAACTTGTCATGGAGTTGTGACTCGTAGTAATTTTAGACCAACTGAATATTCAAATTGGATGGGTGATTTTCAAGGAAGGCAAATTGATTTCCTAAGAAAGACAAGTTACCGCTAGAGGCGTTGTAGGAAAAGTCGCTAATTTTAGTAGTACCAAACCCTACTTTAGAAACTTGGATTACATCGCTCTGACCAAAGTTGTAATCTTTGATGGTGTCAAGACCCTCCTTAACACTGTTGAAAATAAACTTATCTGCACCAGAGCCACCTGTGAGAATATCGTTACCTTGTCCACCAGTGATGGTGTCATTACCAGCACCACCTAACAAGGTATCATTGCCCAGTCCACCATCAATCAGGTCATCGCCACCTCTACCATCAATCAGGTCATTGCCAGCTTTACCAAATAATTGGTTCTTTTGGCCATCGCCCTTAATGCTGTCATTTGTATCTGTACCGATAACATTGTCAAAGTTAACTACATTAAATTTCAATGTCCCCAAACCAGGAACGTTCTTGGCAGAGATAGTTTGAGCTTCCAGGTCAGCAGTAGCAGATACCCCAGGCAAAGATTGGGACGCATCTATGGTGTTGTTGGCAACAGTGGCATCAGCAATAACTGTTTCTACTTTGAAGACTTGGTCTTTGCCTAATTTGCCTTTATTAATTGTCCCTACGCCTAAGAGGGTGATGGTTTGACCTAGTTTGCTGTAGTCTACTGTATCAATACCATCTCCGCCATTGATGCTGTCGTTACCCTGACTGCCCTTGAAGGTGTCATTACCAGCACCACCTAACAAGGTATCATTGCCCAGTCCACCATCAATCAGGTCATCGCCACCTCTACCATCAATCAGGTCATCGCCAGCTTTACCAAATAATTGGTTCCCTTGGCTATCGCCCTCAATGCTGTCGTTACCTCGACTGCCCTTAAATGTGTCATTGCCGCCATTACCAGTCAACTTGTCATTGCCCTCTCCACCATCGATTAGGTAATTTTCAAGACCAGCAAAGATATTGTCATTGCCTCCACCACCAAAAATCTGATCAATAGTGCCTGACAAAAAATCATTGTTAGCAGCACCAACAATTATGGACATAATATATACCTTTATAGTTTTACAGATCAAATGTATTTTATCGTTGTAATACTCGCATTTTACAATGATCAAAATTATAAATTTCTGATGAAGTATGCATAAAGATAGCTAATGGCTTCATATTACACCTAACATAAACAAGCAAGTTGTGAGGGTAAAAAATAGGGAATATATTGACAATGATTTTGTCAGACTTATTATTATTTACAAGAATTTATACGTATTAACCCAAGTTGCGGGTTATCAAATTCAGGGCGTATCTTCATCTCTGCATCGCTCATATCTCGGCAACAATCTTCATCATGAGCGTAGATGCAAAGCGCCTTGTCGCCAGACATCGCTTTCAACAGATCGTCAGTGATAGCATAGATGGTAATCATTTTGTTTAGTATATACCCCTGCTAATTTTCTGACTGGAGGGGATTTTATTACTTAAGTGATCTCTAACGATCGCCTATGCATAGTAACTAGCAACTTGGGTTATTAAGTAAGGCCAGCGATCGCTTGTCTTCTCTACGACACGCTGCGCGTAGCTTCCCCGTTCGCGCAGCGTCCCGTAGGGAAAAGGCACGACGAGACGATCGCACTTAGATCGAAATTGCCTACCTTTGGGCCTAGTTTACGTAACTTGGCATATATTACCGCAAATGCGCTGATACTTTAATTTCCCCTCTTCATAAATTCCGCAAAAACACCGTTACGCTATTTGTGCTTGTGATCAAAACTTAGAGCATCCAGTTTATGAGGGCGTGTTTATGACCAACCCTGTAAAGACGGTTATCCAAGTCAATCTGGAGATGGCTCTAGAAGTAGCTCAAGAATTGGAGCAAGCTCCATACACTCAACTCAGTACTTATTGTTTGGAGATTTTACGGGAGATCGGATGTCCTGGTACTGAACTCCCAATTAACTTACAAACTCGTGATCAGCAGCTAAACTTTATCACAGGCTTTGCATCTTATGCTTTTGGGGAGGTACAAAGTGTATAAAGCATTAATTGAAGATACATTTCATGATTCAGAAGGGGCAAAAGAAACTATTTTTCCTGCCACAGATCAAGATTTGTTAATTTTAACAGAAAAATTTTTAGGGTTTGAAATTCCCCCAAAGGTTTTTTTGCAAGCTATAGCCATTGCTGATTACGACTGTGCAGCTGCTTTTCGCTACGTTGAGAATTATTTGATTATCCTCAAGAATAAGAATAAGCGTAAGCATAAGAAATTACTTGTGTTAGGGTATTCGACTAGGTTTGACAATAATTGACGTGCTTGTTCACGAGCTAACTAAAAACCAATACCATTTAGATAAGATAATTTGCACGACCGATGTAGAAACGTTGCAATGCAGCGTTTCTACACAATATTTTTCCTACACCGACAAGAAAGAACAATTAGAATTTATCTAGAAGCATAAAGTGGGATCTTTATTAGATTAAGCATTTTTATAAAGAAACAATTCAGGAGTCAGGAGCCAGAACTCAGAATTGAATTCTGTGCGACTGGCGGATAGCGCAGCGTAAAGCCTTCTCTTCTCTCAAGGGGAGAAGGCTTTACGCTGAATTCTCCACTAATTAATTCTGATTTCTGATTTCTGAATTCTTCTTCAAGTGTGTGATAATTACGTAGCGCTTTGCGCTTCCCTTAGGGTATTACTAATTACGAATTAGTATTACTCCTCCCAAGACAAACTTGTTCATAGCTTTTACCAGCGATATCCCAAGTAAATTCTGTTTCTACCAATTGTCTGCCGTTGTGAGACAATTCTGAACGCAGGTGTGGATGATCAAATAGTTGACTAATAGCGGTAATGTACTCTGCCGGTTTATTCGCTCGTAATGCTTGTAATGTATGATTAGCAACATCTACAGCTAATCCTTCTAAGCCGCGATCGCTTGCCACTATGGGTACACCAGCTGCCATCGCCTCTAAAGTTTTATTTTTAATGCCAAACCCAGTCCGCATAGGTACAACGCAGATGGTGGCTTGATGTAAATATTCTACCATCGAAGGCACACGCCCAATCACATTAATTCCTGGTTTTTGATCAAGTGCTAAAACTTCTGGCACTGGATGAGAACCGACAATATCGAAAGTTGTATCGGGATACAATTTTTGGATTTCTGGCAAAACTTCGTTGCTGAAAAAGCAGACAGCATCAATGTTTGCTAAATTATCCATTGCACCAATGAAAATTAAGCGATGTCCTCCTGGATCGCTGGTGCGGTTGGGGAAAGAAACTAAATCTACCCCATTGGGAATAACTGTAATTTCACAATTGGGGTTAAACTCTTGTAGTTGAATTTTATCTTCTTCTGTTGTGGCGACAATTGCCGAAAATTTAGCACAGTAGCTTTGCTCATAACGACGCAAAAGTGGCAGATTAATTTTGTCTCTGAGTGAATTTTCCGAAATACCCGTTGCTAGTTGGTTACGACAAGTAGCGTAAATAGAACTATGAACATTAACTATGGTTTTTAGCTGTTTCTGAAAATGCGCTCGCACATAAATTTCATTGACGCTATGTTCGCAGGTAATTACATCACATTTCCCCGCTTCCAGCCAGTTATCAACCCATGTTTGCATCTCAACTGAGTAGCGGTTGAGTACGCTTGGCGGTGTCCCCTCTTGCAAAAATCTACCAAATCGCTGTATTTTCTGCAATATTCCGGTGGTTCCAGAATCTGGCGGGCGTTCAAAAATGGCTAGATGATCCACACAATCGCGTAATCCTGCTACTTCTGCGTCTGTAACATCGCCCTCGCGTTGAGTAGCGACGGTAACAGTATGGCGTTGACTCAGGTACTTAAGTAAATTAAATGTCCTGACTTGGGTTCCTCCGCGTGTTGGTGGGTAAGGAAAGGTGGAAGATAGCATTAAAATGTTCATACAAGTGATGAATTAAATGTGATACATACACCATGACCTCATTGGAGGCTGTATGTCATCGCTGTGCCCCTACCGCGTGGTCTATTTACCTAGAAAATAGCTGTAAGAGCAGGACACTTCGCCAACAGGAGCGTTTTATCATTAAACATTGCTCTTGGCTAAGATAGGGCTTACGCACTCAAAACCTGAAACCTCGATCCCCCCTAACCCACGCCAGTCGCTCCCCAAGTGGAGCGACCCCAAGACCGCGCTGGCTCCCCTTAAAAAGGCTACGGTGTACACACAAGTCGAAAAAAGCTTGATTTCCCATTGTTTTCTCGTTCCCATGCAGAGCATGGGAATGGCTGATTAGGGGCTGCTGCCTCCAGTTAGACATTGAGTCAGAGACGAATGGTACTAAGAAAAGCCCAAAGGCTTGTGTCACCTCGTTCCCAGTCTTCAGACTGGGAATGTATTCCGAGAGGCTCTGCCTCTGGTCAAGAAAGTGGAGGCGGCAGCCCCCCAGGATGGGTTCCCAGCCTAGAGGCTCTTAACCAGTTAGGGTAAGGGCTGTATCTTAACTTAGTGCCATTCGAGTCAGAGACTCAATGAATGCATTCCCAGTCTTAGACTGGGAAAGAGTCAAGCCTTATCAAGCAAGGTTTTTAGGACTTGTGTGTACACCGTAGCTTAAAAAGGGGGGATCTAAAAAGCCCCCTTTTTAAGGGGGTTGGGGGATCTCTTATGCGTAAGTCCTATAAGAGAATCGCTGTGCGGCTAAGACAACGCCCTAAAAAAGATATTTGGGATCGCCCTCAGAACTCGGAACTTCAAGCTTGGAACTCGGAATGCCCAGAGCAGAACTCGGAACGCCCAGAGCAGAACTCGGAACGCCCAGAGCAGAACTCGGAACTTCAAGCTTGGAACTCGGAATGCCCAGAGCAGAACTCGGAAC
>NZ_JABXKM010000086.1 GCF_017115025.1 Nostoc sp. NOS(2021)
ACCCTAACCCTCCCCTTATAAAGGGGAGGGAACTAGATTTGCTGTTTCCCCCCTTTATAAGGGGGGATTAAGGGGGGTAATTCACCGTAGCGCCAATGGAAGGGTGTACTTCACTTACTTGCAAAGTGCTATATATGAGACATACCCTGATTTGCTTTATGCTTGCAGTTGACAGAGCAGTAAACCAAACCATTGATTTGGATCTGTCCACACATGAAGAGGTAATAAACCCTGTGCAGTGAGTTGCTGCTTGATGGTATTAAGGTCAAATTTGCGAGAAATTTCAGTGAGGATAGTCTCACCTAGTGCAAAATTAACCTTGAGGTTAAGAGCGCGTAATTCTACAATTTGCGATCGCAGGCTGCGTAAATGCATTTCTATTTGATGCTCACTTTCATTGTAAAACGCCCAGTGTTCAAACTGCGTGGTGTCAAAATTCCCCTCAAACCCCTGATTTAAATGCTCCAGCATATTGAGGTTAAATGCTGCCGTCACTCCTTGGCTATCGTTATAAGCTGGTTCCAAAATCTGTTTCGGCTTTCGTAAATCTATCCCCAACAATAAAAACTCACCTACTTGTAAGGCTCCTGTAATTTGAGAGAAGAACACATCACACTCATCAGGTCTAAGATTACCTAAACTGCTACCAATAAAACAAATCATCCGACTGGGTGATTGCGTCGGTAAAAGTTGTGCAAGGGCTAATTCATAGGTTCCTGCTAGTGCATAAACTTGCAGTAAGGGGTAATCTTCTAATAACTGCTTGGCGCTACTTTCCAACATACCTGCACACACATCAATTGGTAGGTAGTGCAAAGGATAGCCTAGATTCTGGTAGGCATCTAGTAAAATGCGGGTTTTGCTAGAACTGCCACTACCAAGTTCTACCAATTCACAAGCGCCAGTTATCTTGGCAATTTCACTAGCATACTGCTGTAAAATCGTTGTTTCTGTGCGTGTGAGGTAATATTCTGGTAAATCACAGATTTGCTCAAACAGATCAGAACCACGGTCATCATAAAAGTAACAGGGGGGTAGAGATTTAGGTGTTTGAGTTAATCCCTTAACCACATCATTCCCAGCACTAGGTGCAACTATTTGAGTTGCTCCTACCAAACGCTGTATCTGCAAGCGTTTTTCAACGCTGTTTTGAGAAGTAAGATTGCTGGTAACAGTTTTAGATATCGACATGAAACCTCCGTTTGCTTGGCGTAATAGGTTAGCTTTGATGGCAGACCTTTACCCCAATCAGTGAAACACATAGTCATAGCTAATAAAATCATGCCTGAGCAATATTGCTGAAGCTTTAGTGCTATTTGTAGCCATTTCCCCATTCAAATGACAGCAAGTAAGCGCTTAAGTACTATTGCTAACCTCTTTTACACTAGATTTGCTCAATTTGGATCTCACAGTCTGCTCCCACACTAATGATGCTATTTTCTGGGCAAGCAATCCAATTACCTATAAATAGAGGTTCGGACGCAATAATTACAGATTTTGGGAAAGTCGGATCGTCTCGTATCCAGTAAAGAGATGGAGGCGGTGAAGTGGTAGCAAAACGAGAAGCTATCAGGCGATGTCCGTCACTAAAAATTACGTTGAGTGAGGCTTCTACTTGATAGCGTTTTGCCATTTCTAAAAGCGTTAATAATGTGGTGCGTAAAGCATACTCTGGAGGTCGATGTTTGTTAATTTGACTTTGTGAAAGTAACAATGCAAAAATGTGTTCAGAGTCAGTGTTACCATTTATTTTTTCGTAAAAATCTTGGGTTAAAGTGCTGCGGATTTTTCTGTGTAATGTTTTGCGGAAATTTTCGATTCGTCCATTGTGAATAAATAGCTGTTGTTGATGGTTAAAAGGCTGACAATTAGCAAAATCTAAGGCTTGACTTTTTGAAAAAACAGAAGTTTGGTAATTTTCAATTCTGCGTTCCCTATAGATAGCGGTACTATAGGACTCCTATTTGATTTTTGAACAAGACTCAGTACGGATCTATCCCCTCTTTCCTGTTCCCTGTTCTAATTCCTGGGTATAATCTCCTACCCATTCCACCAATTGATTCAGGGAAGTAGCTAATGTCCCTACTTCATCGTTGCTTGTGACATTAGCTCTGAGTTCAAAATTTGACTCTTCCGTGATTTTTCTAGCAACGTTAGTAACTATTTGTAGGGGACGGGCAATTAATCTACTGGTATAGACTGCTAGTATAGCTGCGATCGCAGCTGATAACAGCATACTTCCAATAATAACTTGAATTCGCAATTTTTGGGCATTATCAAAACTAGCATTTGCTTGCTTTTGTTGAATTTCAGCATGTCCTATAATCCGAATTAATTCGTCTGAAAGTTTCTCAAACTCAACCGATATCTTAGTTTCTTCCTTAAAAAAAACTAATAATTGTTCCTGGTCAGCTTTTGTTGGGTTTGCTGATAATTTATTTTGTTCAATCTGCCGCCAAAATTTTTTTACTCTTTGAGTATATATTTCCGTGTTTTCTTGATAATTTTTGAATAAATTCAACACATCTGTATTATTTATTATCCTGATTCTTGATCATGCGCGATCGCATATCTGCTAGAAAGCTAGATGCCAACTGGTTACTAGCAACAAATACATCATCAGGAAGTAATGGCCCTTTAAAAATTACAGAGAAATCTTTCTCAAGTAAGCCCTCAGATTCCAGAATGTTTTTGTATCTGTCAGATGCAGTCGCCCAAGCATCTACCTCACCTTTTTTTTAGGCTTCTACTCCTTTATCATCTAACATCACAGTTTTGAAGTCAGTTTTTGGATTTAATCCAGCATCCATCAGTAGCTTGATGGGAGCAATATGTCCAGAGGTTGAGCCAATTTTTCGCATGGCAATTGTTTTGCCTTTCAATTGAGATAATAATTTAATTTTGCTATCTGCACGAACTACAATAATGCAATGGTAGTTTGTGCGCTCAATAGCAATTATCGGAATAGCCTTTGCCCTACCGTTTAAAATTAAGTATTCTGAAGGCCCAGCAATACAATATCTACCTCTCTCGATAACAGTGCTGGTGCTGCTGCTGTGGAATTTTCTACAGGAAAAAACTCAATTTTTATACCTAATATCTCTTCTAATGTGGTGCAAAAAAGTCCAAAATCTCGTTGCAAGTCTTTAATTCCAGTAACATCTGTAACTGCAAATTTGAGATTTTTTGGTGCAGTTCCTACCATTTGATCTGAGCTATTATTAGTAGAATTTACTCCTGTTGTGCAACCAGCAGCAAACAGTAGCGAATACCAAAGAAAATTGCGCCGTTTCATAAGTGTGAATGATATTACAAATGTAAAATTTTTTAGCTGTTATTTAGTAATATACTTGTGAAGTTTATTGCTTTTTTCATTGATGGCTTCTGTAAGATTACGGAAATAAGTTTTATGAATTTGGCAATCCTATTTGTTGGAAAATATTCTTGTTGCTTAATTATTACTTTTTATACTTGATCGTCCCTTTCCCTCCTGAAAAAGGAGGGAATTTAGTTCGTCATTTGTAGCTTGTAGGGTGGGCATGTTTAAGATCGTCATTGGTCATTGGTCATTAGTGAATAACAAATGACAAAGGACAAAGGACAAATGACAATTAGATATCAAAATGATATGATACAGCCCCTTCCTCGTTCACCTTAAAGTTTGCATTGAATTCTTTAGCTTTTTCATCTAAATATTGTCTGGCGTTGGCTGGGGGTAGTTGTGACTGCATTGCAAAGCCTAAAACAGTTACGCGCCCCTGATTTTCTTGTAGCATCTCATAAAAAATCGATCGCAGGCGATCGCTAACTTGTTGATTAAGCGCCTTTTTGTCCTGTCGGCTTTGACGGTATAATCCCAACGCTAACCATGTACCCAGCGTTAGGGTAGGAACGCCAAAAATTAGACCACCAACAGCACTATTATCATCTTCATAAGTAGCATTTGGTGCGGTAAAGGTATCCGCATCTTGCACTGGTATATATATTTTACGTGCAGCAAATTTTTCCAATGTCGCTGTTGCTGATAGCGTTAAAAACATGAATCCGAGTGTCAGTAGCCAACCGGCAGCCAATTTTTCAGCAGTTTTCATAGTTCCACTTTAGATTTACACTTTGCTAGCGATTTTAACCTGACTTTCGCAAAGGTTCTAGTATATCAATCTACTCCTAGCGATAGTTTTGTAAGCGCTTCAGCCTTAAGATTGTCAAATCGCAGCAAAGATATAATAGACCTCTTGCTGCGATTTTAACCTCACTTACGTGTAGCTTCCAGTAGGCGGGAAAAATAAAAACGAGTCCGAGTCATAGACTGTCGTTGCAATGAAAAGCCATTACTTTCTAAAATTTTCACCACATCAGCCTCACGATGCAAATATGCACGAGTGGCTTTACTTGGGCCAGGAAAGAAACTGCCAATTTTCTTCAGTATACTCAGGGCGCAGGTCTTCGGTGCAAAACTGAGAATTATCCGCGACTGTGCCAAAGAACAGAGGTGAGAAATCATCTCATCAGCTTTTTCTTGGGGGTAGTGGATGAGAACATCCAAGCAAATAACCGTATGGTAACTACCACTCAACGATTCCAAATCCTGCACGGCAAAAGTCGGATTTTCGGCATTTGGCAAGGTTAGCTTGGCTCTATCCCTGCCTTCTTCCACCATTTTTTCAGAAATATCGGTGGCATAGACTTTGGCACCATCTACCGCTAAGGGGATGCTGAGACTACCGACACCACACCCAGCATCGCAGATTGATAGCTCTGGTAAATTGTTATCAGCCTTTAGCCACGCGAGAACTGTATCCACGGTTTGCTGGTGTCCATTGCGGATGTCTAGTTGGATTTTGTTGACTTCGCCATCGCCGTAGATTCGCTTCCAACGGTCAAACCCTGTGGAATTGAAATACTCGCGAACAATCGTTTTATCGTCGGCTACGTTCATAAACTTTGATTTTTAGGGGTTCCCAATGCTTAAAATTATCATTGATAGGAACCCATAGGAGCAGTCTTCTAGATTTTTACAGTTTATTTGCACTTTTAGTTTCCATCTCATGTTCTCCACGAGCCTTACAAAGGTAAGTATTGAACACGATCGCTTAATTCTTCAGCATAGGCTGTTTTAGCAATAATTTCTAAATCACGAACACAATCGCCAACAGAAACTCTGAGTTTATGGGCATAAATAACACCAGAAAACTTTATTTGTTTGTCTTGACGACGGTTAGCTTCAGCTAGAAAATCGTCATCTTGGGAAAACAAAACACGCTCAAGTTCTGTCGCACGGTCAAGTATAAGAGGATCAGAAAAGCTAGTCCGCCCATCTTCTTGTACTGTTAATACATCTACACCCCGAATCCGTAATCCATCTGTAATTCCTCGATGGACATTTTCATCAATATAAAGAGTAATACTCATTTAATTAATCCATCAGCACGGAGTCTATTAGATAATGGAGATTCTCCTGCTTCTAAACGTAATCTTTCCGCATACTCAAAGCGTCGCTGCATATCAGCATCAATTTCTTCTTTGTGTTCCCAATAATAAGCTAAAGCAGAATAAATCTGGCTCATGCTTAAATGGGGATATTGAAAATGTAATTCTTCTGGACTCCAACCATAAGCATGAATTGAAGTAATTAATTCCACAACTTTCATAGATGTTCCTTTAATGAAAGGAACATTCCCGTTATCAACTAGGATATGTTTGTATTCGGTAGTTGTAGTTTCGGTCATAATTGTTGTTTATTTATCCAAGTTGCATGATTTATATAAAATTATAGATTATCTGGATTGTTTTGTTTTCCAGCATAAATTTGAGAACGGACAATTTCTACTTACTCTGTAATTTCCTCTAGCGATAATTCATCAGTTTGAAATACTTTTAGTAACTGCGTTAAGCTTTGGCAGCAATGGAGTTGTCATAGTTGACTCTATGAAATGTTGTGAGTAATTATAGCTCACGATCAGAGAATCCGTAAATCCTAAAGTTGCTCTTTAGACAATAATGGCTCAAATAACTGGTAAGCGTCATAATTCCGAAAATGCCGAGCATATAAATCAACAATATCCTCAGATGAATCAAAGTCATCATATAAAACTGAATTTACGTCTACTACTTGCTGCAAAGACCAAGTAATAGTTTCTCCATTTTCATTTGTATAGCTGACACTTTCATTTCTTAAAGTAAAAGCTTTTGTAGTTGTTTTAATTCCTTACCAATTAGAAAGCTAATCCAAAGATTAGTATCAATGATTATCTTGATTGTTTTGTTTTCTGGCATAAATTTGAGAACGGACTAATTCTACTTACTCTGTAATTTCCTCTAGAGATAATTCATCAGTTTGAAATACTTCTAGTAATTGCGTTAACTTTTTATTCAAGGTTTCTTTTCCTAGCTCTTTGCTAAGTAACAATTTGTCTGAATCAGATAGTTGTTTAACTAGGGTAAGAATTTGCTCAAATGTCAAGGGGAGTTGATAGGTATTTTGTAACATAGTGTCAAATATTATTCTCTCTTAAATTTATGTTCATTACTATTCCTACACCTTATTTTACCGCCGAAACCTAGCCCGTAACCAACGCCACAACCGACGCAACCACACCCAAAAGCCACGAAGGGAGACTACAGGCGTTTTTGGTTGACGATCGCAAATCACCCCCAAAATGATTTACCTGTGGGACTGAAAGATAAACGATCTGCTATACGAGTATTTAAGATTACTGCTGGTGCTGTTTAATCTCTGCGATCGGTAATAGCAAAGTATCTTCTATTTGCTGTCGCACTTCACGGCTGACATAACAATCGCTATTTAGGCAATCTATCAGTAATTTATTGGCATCATAATACTGCTGAAGCAATTCCTTTTGCTCATTACTGAACTGCCAATCATGACCGATTTTACGATATTGAATCATTACTTTTCTTAATTCTTCACACCAAGCCTTCCCATTAGCTAACCACCATTTCTGAGATTCTTGCCAGTCTTGTCTGCTTGGTAGTTGCTCTCGAAGTTTTTGCAGCAAATTCTTGAGTTCTGGGTCGAGGGATCGGTCGAGGGATCGGTCGAGAGATCGGTCGAGGGAGAGGTATCGGTAGAGGGAGAGGGAGAGATCGAGGGAGCGGGAGAGGTCGAGGGAGAGGGAGCGGGAGAGGGAGAGGTTGAGGGACAGGTCGAGGGACAGGTCGAGGGACAGGTCGAGGGAGAGGGAGAGGGAGCGGTCGAGGGAGCGGGAGAGGGAGAGGGAGCGGGAGAGGGAGAGGGAGAGGTATCGGGAGAGGGAGCGGGAGAGGGAGCGGGAGAGGGAGAGGTATAGGGCCCTAAGTGCTGCTGGTTTGTAAGAAAAATTAACGGAAAGAGATTTTTCTCTTACCCACAGAAGAAACTCCTGCAACTTCTGATCATCAGCAACCATAAAATCAATTTTGTCTTTGATCAACAGCAATAACCGATCTGTACTTGGAGACATCTCAACCGCCAGCAAAAAGACTTCCCGCCAGCGTTTCTCAGTAATATGGCTAACAAGATTTTGCAGCGCTTCCTCTGATGACTGTCTCACAACCACAAATTCTCTAGCTGTGAAATACTCATGAAATGTCAGGTGAGAAAATGAATAAATCCTTTTCGCTCTTGCGACAACTAGCCCATGATGATGCTCAATTGAACGCAAAACTTGCTCACTGTCAAGTTGCAATGCTTCTTCGTCAGTATTAGCATCAGGTAAATTGCGGATGTATTCTGTAATGTATTGCTCTGCTACTTTCTGCTTGAAAAAATAATCACCGCGCTCAAAGGTGGTCAACGCCATTTTGCTGAGTAAATCTTCTTTGCGTTGGACTGAGAGCTTTTTGTAAATCTGATCGCGTTGAATTCCTCGCTTGGCATCCCATTTTTTCAATAACGCATCCAGTCCTTCTTTATATAACTCAGAACGATTTGCAGGAAAATCGCCTGAGTCTTCAAATGCTAAACAAAGCAAGGTCAGCAGTAGCGGACTAGCGGCAAGTTGTTTGATGCGGTTATTTTCTTCCAGACGTTTAATAAAAGTCTCTGATTTTATAGCTTTATCCTTAAACCAGTTATTCACAAAGTTGGAAATTTGGTCATCGTCAAAATCAGCAACTTCCACCTCTGTGAACTTCTCAAAGGTATACTCCCGTGCTGCAATCCGGCAGGTCATGACAAAGTGATTTTTTGGGAAACGGTCAGAAAACTCACGAATTTCGTTTAAGATGCGGTTACTATCCTCTTCTCTAACCTCATCCAAACCATCAAGTAAAACTAATGCCTTGCCATAAGTTATTACATCTCGAATAGAATAGATAGGATTTATAGGTTCTTCGGTGATATATTCTAGTAATCGGGGTTTGTTTGCAGCTTCCGCAAAGTTTTTGAGGGTGACAAAAATCGGTACACGTTCAGCCTGAAACTCACCTTTAATACACTGAATTGCTAAATACTTCAAAAACGTGGTTTTGCCTGCACCTGGCTTTCCCAAAATCATTAGCTTGGAATACTTCTCAACCGCTTCCAATCCTGGCACTCGTTTTTCAGTAATTTTATTGAGTCCAAAGAGATCAAAATCCTGGCTCCTATACTGTTCTAATAATTCATCAATTCCTAGCGGTTGTCGCCCAGTGATTTTTTCCAGGATATTAACGCTGGTGTAAATGTCATTCAACCCAATGGGTTTAGTCATATCCAGCACTCGCATTGTGCCGCAGAGTTGTTGAATGATGGGTTTTATCTTTTCGCGTACCCCTTGCACGATCGCATCAATATCAATGCTGTTATCCTGATTTACCCCTAGTTCACTCGCTGGTTCAGTAACTACTTCTTCCCACTCTAAATCTAGCCTGTCGCAAATCTGGACAAAGAGATTCCGGTCAACAGGTTTACCTGTAAAGAACTTTCCGATCGGCTGTCGAGTTACTTCTAAATCTTCAGCTAATGCTTTTTGAGTAAAGGAACAGCGGATCAAAGCTCTTTTTGCTTTTTGGATACCTTCTGGAGAACAGGAAAGCGATCGCCCCGTCATAAGCTAACCACTACACTTTTGCTGATTCTAACTGGCAATTTCGCAATTCATCCTCATCGCATACACAACTCACTCATATCGCAAGCTTGTATTTAAGCTTACAACAAACACTCGCCTGTAAAGCTAGGGATGTAGTGATTCAAACGATTTGGGAGTGGATCAATGTTATCCAAGAAATTTCCTTCAAGAGATGAAGTGCTGGCTGTTGTAACGCTGATTATGGTGATTGGTTCTCTCACTCTTGCAGTTATCGACGACAAGAGTCGCCCTCAATTTCTAGATTTAACAAAATTTGCTGTCGGTACATATATTGGATTGTTGATACCTCGGTCAAGGTCAAGCGATGTCTAGGACGGGCTACGCGATCGCAACTAGCCAAACTAAAATTATGTCTTGGCGACTAGAAGTTGGACAACCATACAAAGGAAACCCGCGCTGGCGGGTTTTAATTTTTTAGAATTATCCACAAAAAGCAATCAGCTAAGAGAATTCCCGCTAGTCTGCTTTTGGAAAGTAGAGAACTTTGGAGAATTCAAGCAAAAATAATTTCCCACAACTCTTATTTTCATATTTTCCTCTCAGACAACGGGAGAAATAACCAGAAGCCTCCACGGGAGTTTCATTTTTCTCCGAAGATAGCAAAACTTATTCATGCAATAAGAAAAATTCACTCAGATAATTGTAAATTTTTGTAAAATTGATGTCTTCAAGACTGGAAACCTGATATCTAGATAGCTAAACTAACAAACAGTGCATCTGTACTGTTAATTATTAAAAGTAGATGTGGCGCTATAGCCTGAATGATCCCAGTACAACTTATCCTCAAAAACTTTCTTAGTTACCGTGATGCAACTTTAGATTTTGGCGGTTTGCATACGGCTTGTATTTGTGGTTCCAATGGTGCGGGTAAATCTTCTCTTCTGGAAGCAATCACTTGGGCAATTTGGGGTGAAAGCCGCGCCACTGTTGAAGATGATGTCATCTATTCTGGCGCGAAAGAAGTTCGGGTTGATTTTACTTTCCAAAGTAACCAGCAAAAATATCGGGTGATTCGTACCCGAATTCGGGGAGGTACTAGCGTCCTCGAATTTCAAATAGAAATACCATCTGGGTTTCGCTCACTCACTGGCAAAGGGGTAAGAGCGACACAGGATTTGATTTTAGAACACATTAAGCTCGATTATGATACTTTTATTAATTCTGCCTACTTACGTCAAGGTCGTGCAGATGAATTCATGCTCAAGCGCCCCACGGAACGCAAAGAAATTTTAGCGGAGTTGTTGAAACTCAATCAGTATGATGATTTGGAAGAACGGGCAAAGGAATCTTCTCGTCAGTTCAAAGCACAGACAATAGAGCTAGAGCGTTCTTTGGAGTCGATAAAAACTCAGCTGCAACAACGCCAGACAACCGAAGCGCAAAGAGTGGAGTTAGAAGCAGAACTCAACCAACTGCAACAGGTACAAGCTTTTGATAATATTCAATTACAAAGTTTGCAAGTTGTCCAGCACCAGCGCCAAAATTGGGAACAACAACTCAGCTTTGTGAAGCAGCAATACCAAAATCTTACCCAAGATTGCGATCGCCTCCAACAAGAAGAATCAGCTATTGGCTCTCAGCTATCAGATTTAGAAAAAATATTACATCAAGAAGCTGAGATTAAAGCTGGATACGCCCAATATCAAAGTCTACAATCTCAAGAAGAAGCTTTTGCTGTCAAATTTGAAGAATACACCCGCGCTCAACAGAATCGTCAACAAAAGCAACAACAGCTTACCAAACAAATTCACGAAATCGAACGGCAATTGCAACAAGCCCAAGCCCAAATCGAAGCTTTACAGCAACAAGAGCGAGACATTCAGCAAACTCTCACCAAGTCGGGTGAAGTAGAAGCGGCTTTGTCACAACTAGCCGCAGCCCGTCACCATGTTGCTCGCTTAGATCAATTGCAAATGCAAGTTACTCCCTTGTTGCAACAACGAGCAACTTTACAAAGCCAACTCGATCGCACTCACGCTGGTTTAGTAGCGCGACTCGAACAACTCCAAAGTACTGAGAACCAATTGCAACGCCAGCAGCGACGACAACCGCAACTACAACAAGCGGTGATGGATGTGGGAATCCAGATTGAGGAACTGGAGAAAAAGCGGGTTTATCTGCAACGAGTCCAAGAAAAAGGGCAAGAAAGGCGGCACTTTATCGAACGTCTACAAGCTCATCAACGGGATTATCAAAAACAGCTGGGAGAATTAGAGCAAAAATTGCAAATGCTCCAAAATCCTGAAGCACTTTGTCCATTATGTGAGCGTCCTTTAGACGAACATCACTGGAGTCGGGTGGTGGAAAAAACCCAGACTGAATTAGAGGATACTCAAGGGCAGTCTTGGGTACTGCGGGAACAATTGGCTGTGTCAGACAAAGAAATTCAGACACTCAGGCAGGAATATCGGGAAATTTCCCAACAGTTGGCGAGTTATGATGGTTTACGCGAACAACGGGGACAGTTGGCAGCACAGTTAGAAGCTACAACTGATGTCCAACAACAGTTACAACAAATTGCCGCCGAAAAACAGCATTTAGAGCGATCGCTCCAAGGTGGTGATTACGCTCCCGATAAACAAGCCGAACTGCGGCAGCTAGACCAATATCTGCAACAAGCTAATTATAATGAACAAGATCACGCCCTCGCCCGGAGCGAAGTTGAGCGGTGGCGATGGGCAGAAATTAAACAAGGGCAGATTAAAGATGCTAATAAGCGACAAGCGCAACTATTAGCCCGAAAACCAGAACTACAATCCCAAATTGCCCAATTACAAGCCAGAATCCAACAGGATCAGACTGATTCTGAATGTGCTAAACAAATCGCGGCTCTTGAACGTCACATTGCCGAAATTGGTTACAGTTCTGAGCAACACAACAACCTCCGCATAGCTGTAAAGAAAGCTCAATCTTGGCATTTGCGGTATCAACAACTGCTGTCAGCCCAGCAGCAGTATCCGCAACTCCAGACGAGATTGCAAGAGTTGGAGGAGTCTAGAAGCGCCAGATTAACGGAGCGGCAAAAACTCTCTGGACAAATCGAAAGCATTATCCAGCAACTACAAGCCACAGCTAACCCATCTGCTCAAATTCAAGCTCTAGAGCAGCAGCTAGTAATACGCAGACGGCAACTCGATGAGCAAATAGCCAAGTTGGGGCGTTTAGAACAGCTGGCGCATCAACTGGAAACGCTGCAAATTCAGTATGATCAACAGCAACAGCAACTACAATCTTGCAAGCAGGAATATCGTGTTTATCAGGAATTAGCGCAAGCTTTTGGTAAAAACGGTATCCAAGCACTGATGATTGAGAATGTGTTGCCCCAACTGGAAGCCGAGACTAATCAACTACTTTCGCGGCTGAGTGGGAATCAGTTTCATGTACAATTTATTACTCAGAAAGCTGGACGCAGTGCGAAATCAACCAAGAAAAATGCCAAGCTGATAGATACTTTGGATATTTTAATCGCCGATTCTAGAGGAACGCGATCTTATGAAACTTACTCAGGTGGGGAAGCCTTTAGAATTAACTTTGCCATCCGTTTAGCCCTGGCGAAATTATTAGCGCAACGGGCGGGGGCGGCGTTGCAATTGTTGATTGTGGATGAAGGTTTTGGTACACAGGATGCTGAAGGATGCGATCGCTTGATTGCCGCGATTAATGCGATCTCCTCCGATTTTGCCTGCATCCTCACTGTCACCCACATGCCCCACCTCAAAGAAGCTTTCCAAGCCCGGATTGAAGTGAATAAAACTCAGGAAGGTTCGCAGTTGAGTTTGTCAATTTAATTGTATTTTACCCGTGCATCAAGACCTAATGAGCGGAGCTTTTTTGATAGCGTTTCTGCTTGGGTGCGATCGCTAAATGCTCCAGCATTCACATAATCCCCTAGATTAGATTGCTCGGTGACAGCATTGGGTATATATTGTTGCACTTTACTCAAAGTATCATTATTGGAAATTGGTACTATTACTCTGTAGGGATTATTAGCAACTAATGTGTTGCCATTGGTAACAGGTACTACATAGTCATTAGGAGGAGGTAATACATAACCATTAGTCTCAGCAGAATTGCTTACAGTAGAGCTATTCAACCCTAATGCTTGCCAAGTTTGCCAATCTACATTTCCAGTAGAATTCAGTCGAGAAGATTGCTGGAATGCAATCACAGATTGTCTGGTGTAATCATTGAAAAGGCCATCAGGATTGGTATTAGAGAAACCCAACTGTGACAAACGCTCTTGAACTAATCTGACATTTTCTCCCTGATCGCCTACAGTCAGATAATTTCTGCCTGCTGGTTGAGTAGTATATCCAACCGTGGAGGCTCTACGGACTGACTCCAAGAGTTGGGCATTGGCGATGCCATCAACAGGTAAGCGATAATTTCGCTGGAATTGGATCACAGCTTCTCTGGTCATTGCGCCAATCTTCCCAGTGGGATTAGTCTTAAAATAACCTAACTGCCGCAAATGCACTTGTAGTTCTCTCACTTGTTGAGTCGAGAGACTCGATCTGCCTGGAGTCGCCGAGGAACCCAGTAGTTTGTTCCAAGTTTGTCGATTCACAATCCCATTAGCAGGTATGCGATAATTTCGCTGGAATGCAATTACAGCATCTTTGGTCATTGGGCCAAAATTTCCAGTGGGATTAGCATTCAAGTAGCCTAACTGCCGGAGACGCTGTTGCAACCTTGTCACAGATGCACCAGTTTTGCCTTGAGAGAGAACAGGATATTGACCACTTGGCGAACGCAATCCGCCACTGGTATTCCTGCTAAAAGTTTTACTCTGACATACTCGTTGCAAGGCTTGTTGAGTACTAGCACCCACAACTCCATCAGCAGGTATTCTATTGGCTTGCTGGAATTTGATCACAGCGTTTTGAGTCAAGCTAGCAAACTTGCCACTCACCGGGCCGTTAAAGTAGCCTAATTTTTTTAAACACCTCTGGCTACTGGTAACTTCAGGCCCCTTACTTCCGATTTTCTGAAGTGCTAAAGCTTGCCCAGCTATACTCAGAAGCCCCAAAGTCAGTGCCACAGACAAAAGACGCATTGCCGCAGCGCTAGATAACTTTTTCCAATTCAAAAATTTGAAATTAGCTACGGCAGGAACAACCTTGACACTTTCGGATGCCTCGTAGACTGAGGCAAGCTTGGTTAAATAGCTATCTACCCCTGTTTTCACTTGCTTTTTTCAAGTTATGGCTACACAGAATTATACCAGTTTCTCTGTGTTATGTTTGTTTTTTGTATGATTCTTTATAAGTAATTTTCCCAAGCTGATAGTAATTGAGTCACCATAATTCTAGGACTTACGCAAAAATCGCCAAAAAGCTTAATTTATCGAACCGCCATCTCTACGAGACGCTCCGCGTTCACGTAGAGTGTGCGTAACTAAGAGGGGCGATCGCATGGGAATACTTTATATATAGTAATTGCAACAAATAAGACTCCTATAGTATGAGCTACTGTACCAATATTGATTGCCTGCGTCCGCAAAATTCTGACATTTCTCGTTTTTGTAATAGTTGTGGTCAGGAATTGTTACTCAAACAGCGATATCGCCCACTCGCTCTGATTGGACGTGGTGGCTTTGGGAGAACCTTTTTAGCTATTGATGAACATCTTCCATCTCAACCTAAATGTGCGATCAAACAGCTATGTTTCCAAGAGGAAAATACTGAGGTTTGGCACAAAGCAGTCAAACTATTTCACCAAGAAGCGCTTCGTCTCAATGAACTAGAACACTCTCAAATACCAAAATTACTAGCGCATTTTGAACAAAATCAAAAGTTTTATATCGTCGAGGAATTAGTAGATGGACAAACACTTGCCCAGGAATTACAACAACAAGGCGTTTTTAAAGAACCGCAAATTTGGGAGATATTAAAAAGTTTATTGATCACACTGCAATTTATCCATTCCCGACAAGTAATCCACCGAGATATTAAACCGGAAAATATTATGCGCCGTTCGGTTCGAGGAGACCTGGTTTTAATAGATTTCGGAATTGCTAAATTAGCCACTAATACGAGGCGACTTCGTACAGGCACAATAGTAGGTAGTCCAGAATATATTGCTCCCGAACAATTGCGAGGAAAGGCATTACCAGCCAGCGATCTTTACAGCTTGGGTGTAACATGTATTTACTTACTCACAGCTGTTTCTCCTTTTGATTTGTTCGATATTGCTAACGATCGCTGGGTATGGCAAGAATATTTACCAGCAGACAATACTATTAGCATTCGCCTCTGTGAAATCTTAGATAAACTTTTAAAAAATGCAGTTTCGCAACGGTTACAATCTGCAACCGAAGCGTTGCAGACACTGGAACAACAACCAAAAAAATTGCTAAATATTTCTACTTATCATACATTAACTACTATTGATTACACGCATTTGCATGATTTATTAGCAAAAGGAAAATGGCAATTAGCAGATATAGAAACTTGGGATCTGATATGTCAGGCACTAGCAAAGCCTAAAGGTAGCTATATATTAAGTAGTAATCTTGATAAACTTCCCTGTGAAGATTTGCAGACCATTGACCATTTATGGGTGAATTACAGTCATGGACGTTTTGGTTTTAGCGTGCAAACACTTATTTACAAAAATGTGAATGGAGACTATGGAATTTTTTGTAATCAAGTTGGTTGGCATATATACAATTATAGTTATGCCAACTCGGAATTCAATTTTAGTCTCAAAGCACCAATTGGTCATTTACCCTCACGCATTTGGATTGGTGGTTCTCAACCCTGGCGATACCCCAATGCTTTAGCTGTAAAACTAGCAGCCTGTGGTATTAGTTAGTTTTGTTGAAAATTACTATAGGACTAGTATTTGATTTTTCAAGCTATTGTTTATTAACTTTTTCAGTATTACCTGCTTTTACCCAACCTTCTTGTTCGCTACCTTCCAAACGGATCTTTTGCCAGGATTTGTCCTCGCTTTCTTCTAAAACAATAATTTTTTGATTAAAACCAACCCCACCAATACGTTCAGCTTCTTGATTTGGTTGCGATCGCAAACTCAACCCTTGAGCCCAACTAACACGCCCTCGATAAGCTCCCGATGGCAATGGTTTTGGTGATGGGGTAGCCTTTGGTGATTCTGTGGGAGTAGAGGTTGAGCTTGGAGACGATTGAGCCTGAGTCCCAGGTTTAAGGGTGGGTTTACCTCCTCCAGGCTCAGTTGTTTTTGGAGCTTGGGCTTTCACCGAGGGACTATCGTTGGAAAAAATGGGTTTGGCAGGGGCTATGCCAGTGCGATTCATGAAATAGAGTGCAACTGCAACACCGCCACCGATTAACACAGCGATCGCTAATAAAAACCCAAGTATAAACTTTGTTAAGCTAGACAACATAGTTAAAACCTGATTATCAAGAGTCAAGTGGCGTTCAAGGAGAGCCAGTCACGCGTGTATTTTCCCCCGTGCGGAGGTTTCCACGATTGAGGGGAGTGGCGTTGAACTGGCTCTCAAGGGTTACGAGTAGAGAAGCAATGTAACCCATCCGTATAAGAATCAATAGTCCATAATAATTGATCATTAACTATTGACTATGGACTTTTGACTAACTCATTATTGTAGCTACTGCTGAGTACGTTCACGTAGTGCGCCGGAGGCGATCGCTCAAAGGACTGTGTTTCGATGCTAAACGCGCTCTCCCAGCAGCAGCCCATTCTTGGAGTTGCTGAATTTGCTCTACAGCAGTTCGCGCCAAGGGGATGATCTGACTTGCTGCTTCTAAAACGTCGTCGGTAGCAAAGTCGCGGTTTTGGCTAAATCCAATATGCATCGCTTCAATTAAAGTTTGCTCAATCTCTGCCCCAGAAAAATCGGGCGTTTCATAAGCTAACCTGTCGATGTCATAACTTTTCAAGTTATGGGGGCGCAATCGGGATAAATGAACATCATAAATTGCTTTTCTCTCTTCTTGGGTGGGCAAACCCACAAAGAAAATTTCATCAAATCGCCCTTTACGCAGCATTTCCGGCGGTAAGGCTTGGATGTCGTTGGCGGTGGCGACGACAAACACGGGTGAGCTTTTTTCAGCTAGCCAGTTAATAAAAGTGCCAAACACACGGCTGGCTGTTCCGGCATCACCTTTGCTACCAACTCCAGCAAAGGCTTTATCTATTTCATCAATCCACAAAATACAGGGAGCGAGGGCTTCAGCTACTTGGATCATTTGGCGAGTCCGAGATTCTGATTCACCCACCAAACCACCAAATAATCTTCCCACATCCAGACGTAGCAAGGGTAAATGCCAGTGATGAGCGATCGCTTTTGCCGTTAACGATTTACCAGTACCCTGAATACCCACCAACATTAAACCACGGGGGTGCGGTAATCCGTACTGTCGCGCCTTATCAGTAAACGAGCCTCCCCGACGAATCAGCCAGTCTTTCAAGTTATCCAGTCCACCAATATCAGAAATTTGCTCAGTGGCGGGGTAGAAGTCCAGGATTTGGGTTTGGCGGATAGTTTGGCGCTTTTCTTCCAAAACGAGATCCACGTCTTCTGGTTGCAATTCGCCGTGGGTAGCGATCGCTTTTGCCAAAACCCGACGAATCCGTTCCATCGAAAGTCCTTGACAAGAGCGCACTAAGTCATCTAAAACTTTGCCAGAAAGGGAGTTACTAGTGCTTTGTAGCAAGCGTTCCACCTCAGTTTTAATTTCTGGGGCGGCGGGTAAGGGGAACTCGACGACTGTCAGCACTTCCGTTAAATCGTCAGGGATGGCGATGCGTGGCGACAATAGGACAATATTTTTTGGTTGCGACTTCAGAAGCCTGGACAGATTGCGAAGTTTGCGGGCGATCGCTACATCATCTAAAAAGCGATGATAATCTCGTAGAATCAATACCGCAGGTGCGGAAGCTGGTAATTTTTCGATAAATTCTAAAGCTTGCAACGGGTTACGCCGCCCAAACCCAGCATCATTGGGGTTTCCCTGGTAGCCATCGACAAAATCCCAAGTATAGACTGGGCGATTACCCTGGTTGGTTGCTTCTTCCCGGATAGCTGCTTCAACCCGTTCTTCTTCGTAAGTGGGAATATAAATTAAGGGGTAGCGGGCGCGTAGCAGCAGTTTAAACTCTTCACGGAAGTTCATATTTAGCTGTAGTTATTAGTTATTCTCTCATTGTTCAGCAAAATATTAGGCGAATAGAATTCACTGCTACACAAACAAAGTCCGCCTCCGTGGACTAACGAAAAATCAAGATTTTTATAATACACTTAGACGTAAACATTTCTGAATTCCCTTTTTCGTTCATATCTCGGCTCAATGCCTATTTGCATCAGGTATTTGAGTTTTGATTAAGGCATAATTATGGGGAAAGTGAATCTAGTATCGCTGTCTATGAATCTTCAAAGAGTCACAAGTTTGAATAGGCTGTCTCTTCATGTTCTGGTTGAACAGGCATCCGAGGGGCATTTTATCGCGTCAGTGCCAGAGTTGCCTGATTGTCTAGCCGAAGCTGAAACCCGTTCGGATGCGTTCCCCTTTGGGGTTGCCGAAGGCATCGCGGCTGTACAAGAGCAAGTTAGAGTCAGACTGGCAAATATTGAGGTACTGACGCTAGAAGTTGCCAATAATCCTTGGACAGATTTTATTGGGATGTTTGAAGGAGATGATGAGTTTGCAACTTTTGCTCAGGAACTCCGTACTGAGCGCGAATTAGATATAAATAGCAGGGATGCAACGCCCCGTGCAACGAAGAAATACTAAAGTGCGATCGCACCTGCGGAGACAGCTAAATGGCTCAAACCTTTGTATGTTAAGCTTTTGCTGTGATGTCATTTAGAAAATAAAACTCTAAGCTGTGTAAAGAATGTGTGATTTGTAACCTTAGCTCTATACACTTAGTATTTTTTATTGCAATAATATAAACACAAAACTAAATAAGCTATTTGTAACAATGTTGATAACTTTTAACTAAATCAATTTCTGCTGCTTTTTTGACCGTATAAGAATTTCTACATTAGTAAAATAAAAAAAATTAGTTTAGTATGTGGCAAAATTTTTATAAAGAATTATCTGACAGATTATTTGAGAAAACAGAATGGAAAATTACATTACCAATTCCTAAATGGTCACTACCAGAGATAAAAATATTATTTATCGATAAGGAAAATATCAATTCTCATCAAGTTTTAAAGAGAAGAATTTATGATATAAAACTATTAAAAGATATTAAAAAAAATAATAAAACTAGCCAAACATTTTACTATTATATGCCTATAGATACTAGCGATCAAACAGAAGTTATTAAATATATCCATATAGTAGAATATGATTCTTCTAAAGAGTATACACATAGAAATAGCTGTTTAACTACAAGAATATTCATTAATAAAGAAGAAACCTCTAATATTGAATTTTTATCTAATAGAATAATAGAAGAGATTCCTTTTAAACCAGCAGACAAACTTCCCAAAATATTTTGATTGTATACTTCCTTAATATTCAACCTATCGCTATTGATAATGGTTCAGCCGGAATACGCGCAAAACCGGACACATTGTAAATTTTTGTTACAATATTATCGGCTTAATATGGGACGCGACACCCCGCGCACGAAAAAGAAGTACCAAAGTGAGATCACAGAGTTTGAGCAATTAACAAAAGGGTAGGTTTATGTTTGCAAGCCGCAACACTTAGCGTAACTTTGAGAATCACTGCTTATTTCACCCCGTAGTCAAGTTTGTTAGGAAATTCTTGTCAAATTTTTCCAAAACATCGTAAACTATTCCGTCAAAACTTCCAGTTCCTATTGGAGCGGGCACAGGAATACCATCTATTGTAGCAGTAAGCTTGCCTTTATCTTGTTGATAAATTGCTTCTTGATTTTTAAGTTCTATATGTTCAAAAATGACTGTTTTTAACTTCTTTTCATTAAAGGTATAGTCCGCTTTTCTAGCAATAGCTACAATCTCTGACAGTCCTGTTTCTGGGTCATCTTTATACTTAATAGTTATCTGTACTATTTCGTCTGAATTTTCTGAATTATCATTAAGGAATTGGTTAACGTTATCTGACATTATAAATACTAAACTAGTAACTACTTCTTAGATATAGTTTAAAATCTGGAAATTCCACTCAGTAATAGCACGGCAATACATTAGATGGGTATCCGTATCTCGGCTGAAACCCTTGTAGAGTGCTTACGCCAGATGTCACCCCCAAATTAGCCGCTAGGTGCAACGAAAACCGCAACGGTCATCAATGCAAATTCTGATGCAGTCACGGTGCGCGATCGCTAACTCTCCTGATTGGGACTTAACCCCAATTAGGAACTTTAGAACTGTACTTTTTATTTACAATCGTGAACACTCAAACTCACGCCAGAATTGCCAGTATCGTTGGCTAGCCAGATTCACAATCCCTACTTGACCCCAGAAGCATCTAGCGCGGGTTCCTACCTGGAAAGCGCAAAACCACATTATGCACAACAACCTGAGATCGAGCCAATTGGCTTTGGTTCTTACTGGGAAGGCAGAAAACCACGTTACAGCACTTTGCAGGTAAATTAAGTACACATCTTAATATGATAAATCTTGTGGGGTGGGCATCCTGCCCGCCCTTGTGTACCTCATTCAGATGAAATGTGCTGTATGCGCGGCTTTATATAAGTCAAGCTAATTGGCTTTATTCCGTTGCAGTGCAACAGAAAACGCAACGCTCCTGACTGCAAATATTGATGCACTCGTAGCGCAACACCTAACTTCTAACTTGCAACTCCTAACTTCCAACTTCCACCAACTAGCTGATGGAAGTCGGAAGTCATTCAAAGTGCTAGTTTACGCTCAAGTCGTGCATTTTATTTTTCCAAAGTACTTTTTCAATACAAACCTGACCCTATCCTTTTGCACTTCATCGAAAAATTTGTCTACCAAGTATTCTTTTAGATAATCAGATATAAGACTAGAATTAATTTTTAGTATATTGCTTGACATAGTACTCACCCAACGGCTCGTTCTTCTACTGCCTCTTGCTCGCTGGGACATAGACGATCCTGACACTGAATTAACGTCTTCAAAGTACTTGTTTACCCAAGCCCGTATATGTGCTTTCCGAATTTTTCTTTGTTTTTTCATTTATTTGTTTTGAGAGAACATTTATATTATACCAAAGATACTCAGGAAATATACGAGGATAAGTGAATACATTTCACCAACAAGCTATTGAAATTGAAAATTATTATGATATAATCCCAAACTCGAACACTGCACAAGGCATGATTGCCCAAAAACTGCAACGAGCTTTCGACGATTGCGTACAAAATCGCCTGCTCAAAGTCATTGCAGCGCGTCCCGTTATCTGAGAGACTTTCGGTAAAAAGTTCCAAAACACCTATGCGGATGATACCTGTACTTGGCAATAACGCTGCAAGCATAAGCAGGTTTAATCAGCCAGCGAGATAATGCGGGTTGTAGCGATTGCGATTGATAAGTTGGAATTGATGAGGAGCGATCGCCATCGCGTCGCCAACGGAGTTACAAAGATGCATATAGTAATGGCAGAAGCAGAAGCACGCTACTCAAAAAAAGTTTGACTACGATCTGAAATGAAGGTATGCTGTGTTATTTACTTTGTGGTTGGTGGTAGCACAACAGGCGCACCGGGGGAGAGCGATCGCTGTCACTACCACCCAAGAAAGCTCCCGCCGCAGTCAGGAGCGCCTTGTATACAGATGTATAGAGAAATGATTGATATTATTAATGCAGCATAATGCAACAATTTAGGACATAAATTATGTCGTCAGTCACGATTAACCTGCCAGAAGAAATATTTAGCGCCCGTCGCCTGACTCCAGAAGAATTTGTGCGCGATATGCGCCAAGCTGCTGCTATCTACTGGTATCAGAAGCAGGAAATCTCAATGGAGAAAGCAGCCAACGTTGCTGGGTTAAACCGCCGAGACTTTCTAGCCGTCCTAGCCCGTGAACAAGTGGATGTCTTTGCTGTTGATTTTGATGATTTGCAGCGCGAGTTAAACCGTGGCTGAACTGCCTGCTATCAACACATCCCCACTAATTTTTTTGACCAAGGGCGGCTTTCTTGATTTGTTGCTCTTAATGGGATCATCAATTATTGTTCCATCAGCTGTAGCCACAGAAATTCAGGCGTATGGGTCAGCAGATGTAACAGCAGTTGCGCTCAACAATACTGATTGGTTGGTTATACAAGAAACACCACCTGTCCCGAACGTTATTCAAAGCTGGGATTTGGGTCTAGGTGAGTCAGCCGTACTAACCTGGGGCTATGTAAATCCAGGTACAGAAGTAATTCTAGATGATTTAGCAGCCCGTCGTTGTGCTGCCACTTTAGGAATTCCGGTACGGGGAACATTAGGCATGGTTATTACTGCCAAACAACGAGGGGTAATTCCGGCTGCACGTCCAGTTTTAGAACAATTGCGCCTCTGTGGGATGTATTTATCTGACCGCGTGATAAATCTTGCATTAGCATTGGTAGGGGAATAGAGGCGTTGGCTCCCAAGCCGTGAGCGGATTATACCTGATGATGGTTATAGCGCGGCAATCATAAGCAGATTTTATCACCCAACGGGATCATGCGGGTTGTAGCGATGTCTACGACGGGCTACGCCTACGCAATTGATAAGTTGGAATTGATGAAGTGCGATCGCGAGCGCGTCGCCAACGGACTTACAATACTTTGGGTCAGTAGTTACACCTTTGTCAGAAAAGCTGTTTCTGTGATTGGGTTTTAGATTTAGTAAGGTAAGATGTATATACTCAAGTAAGGAATCCTTACATTTGATAGCAAAGGCTAGGAGGCAAGTCATGCTCCCCAAGTTAACTTCTAAAAATCAACTAACGCTGCCTAAAAGTATTACTCGTGAAATCGGTGAGGCTGAGTATTTTGAGGTAAAGGTGGAGGGAGGGCAAATTATTCTGACTCCTGTAAAAATTCAGCGGGCTGATGCGGTTCGATCTAAGCTGGCGGATTTAGGACTGAGTGAGCAGGATGTGGCTGATGCAGTGGCTTGGGCGCGTCAATCGTAATGGTTTGTCCACGGGTGGTAATTGATACTAATATCATCATCTCGGCGCTGATTGATATTTGGGGGCAGAGTATCTAGGCTTCGTTTGGCATGGCAGGACGATCTCTTCACTGGGCTGGTTTCTAAAGCGACAACAACTGAGTTAATCCGAGTGCTGGCTTATCCAAAGTTTAAGCTCACGCCAACTGAGCAAGAAGATTTACTATCGGATTACATACTCTTTTGTGAAGCTGTAGCGATGCCCGACCGCTTGCCTGTAATTCCTGAATGTCGTGATCCGTTTGATGTGCCTTTTTTACTTTTGGCTGTGGTCAGTGAGGCTGATTATCTCGTGACCGGCGATCGCGATTTACTCAGTGTAAAAGATAATTTTTCTTGCCCGATTATGACAGCTGAAGATTTTCTAAATGTTATTGATGGTCAGTCACCCTAATTTTTCCGGTGATGCCTTGTAAAAGTGGTATTTGTTGCCATAAGTTTTCCCACAGCTTACAGAAGTCATCTACATCACAGAATAGTTGTGTAATGTCGAGCCGAGATACAATAGTAGACATAAACTTTCCGATCGCATCTTACAAGCCTCATATATTTACCACCCATGCTGTCTCTGTCGAGTTAATATTCTCAAAAGCGATGCCTACGGCGGTAAACTACGCACGGGCGGGAAATCACAGAATTTGAGCCATAAGCAATAAGCTACTAGCCCGGAAGTTGCTTTTTCAGTGCTTCCAGAGAAGCCCAACGGTTATCAACTGGAGTTTCAGGACTATCAGAACTATCAACAGTACTACTTACAGGAATACCTGGACAATTGCGATCGCACAGTTGCCGTTGGGGTACTGCCAAGGACATCTGTTCATATAGCCATTCGTTGGGATAAAAATAACCATCGGGCGGTAGAGTTTCAAGCAATTCTTCCAGAACCACTTCCCTTTCTAAAGGCAAGTCATTTAGCTGATTTGCAGTTTCGTCTAACCAGATGATTTCTTTCGTATCAAGCCCTAAACGTCGATTGTATTGCTGCAAGCAGCGGTTGCAGGTACAAGTAATAATTGTTTCTGCCTGACTGGACACTTCCAAGTAATTGCCATGATGCTGCACACGCACATGACCGCGAACTGGTGTCAACGTTTCCAGACCAGGCAGAAATTCCTCAACTTGAACTTCCTCTGTCCGCTCCGGGGCTTGAGTTAGCTGCGGAATATAAATTGCGTCCATAGGATTTGTGAGACATCCTCACTAAAATTTATCTTGATTACCAGCAATTATACTGATATTACATCTTTACTTTATCTCTTAAGAACAAGAGAAATTTTGAAAGAAATTATATGGTTAAGAGTTTTCAATTCACTCCTAACTCTGCCAATTTTAGATTTTCAATTTTGGATTGAAGGAAAAATCTAAAATCTAAAATCCAAAATCTAAAATCCAAAATTGAATGGCTCCTAACTCCCAACTCCTTCCAACGAAGCCGGACGCACAACCAGATGACGATGCGGCTCTTTACCGCGACTGAAGGTTTCCAAATCTCCAAAATCCTTCAAGAAGGTATGGATTTGACGCCGTTCAGCAGAACTGAGGGATTTGATTTCCACTTCTCTACCAGAAAAGCGCACTTCATCGGCTGCTGCTTCTGCTAATGCGCGAATTTCGGCTTCTCTTTTGACCCGGTAGCCATTCAACTCAATGGTGTAAGAGGCTTGTTCCTCCGGGGGTTGGCTGAGGTTAAGAACCGAATTTGCTAGATACTGAATCGCATCTAACACAGAACCATCAGCACCAATTAATACCTGGATTTGTTCTGACGTCAAGTTGGTTTGGTCAATTGTCAACCAGTAGTTATCTGGTTCTGGGGAATCGCCATCTTGAGATTGGGCAGTTTCTAAATGACCCTGAATCTCAGTAGGTATCCCGGTGAGTTCCAGCAGTGTTTTTAACCACTGCTGACCTCGCTGCATCGGAATGTTACTCATGATCCCCCTGTCGCCTTTTTCTTACCACTTTTTGGTTCAAACGGCAATGCCTTTTGTTCTGTAACTGCTGCTTCTTTCTCCTGGGTTTCTACAATTTTTTGCAGTTCTTCTGGTAGAGGTTCGCGGGAGAGAAGATAAGTTTGTGCGGTTTGAAAAATATTACCAATCACCATATACATCAGCACCCCAGCTGGTAAGGGGAAGAACAAAAACATCCCAGAAAAGATGACTGGGGTGATTTTGTTAACTGTATCCTGCTGCGGATTACCACCGCTGGAATTTTGCCCAGACAGCATTTGGCTAACATAAAGGCTGATCCCAAAGAAGACGATCATGCCGACAATATCCCAGTGGATTGTGCCATCTGGATCATTTGCGCCAACTCTACCTAAGGCATCAATGAATAGAAAGCCTTTTTCTGCTGCTAGTCCAGGAATTGTTCCTTGAATGGTAACTTCTCCCGGTTGCAAGGCTTCTACATTGCCCTGAGCATCAATTTTTATCCTATCTTCCCCTTTAGTGACTTTCCAATCAGGAGTCAGCTTATTTTCTGGGTGTTCTGCTAAGAGCACCTGAAATGGTTTGCCCTCAACGGTCTGATATTGTATCTTGGTTTGTTCTCCCACCGCTAGTTTGTTACCGCTAGGAAGGATGGCAGCTACTTTAACGTGTTCCCCATCCGCAACGTAAATATTTTGAGGAGCTGTGGCAAAGGCTTGCGGTTGAATTTGTTCGATTTGTTCTGCGGGAAAGATTTGCAGGTTAACGCTGTAGTTCACACCTGCAAAAGGCGAACCTCGCAAAGTGGCGAACAGCGCTAACAAGACTGGCATTTGCACTAGTAATGGAAAACAGCCTGCCAAAGGGTTGCCAAATTCTTTTTGGACATTGACCATTTCCTCCTGCTGCTTTTGCGGTTCATCCTTATAGCGCTCTTTGATTTCTGCCATCCGCTTTTGCATTAGAGGTTGTACAATTCGCATTTTCCGCATGTTGCGAATTGAGCCAGCACTCAGGGGATAGAGCGCAAAGCGGACTATCAGTGTCAAAGCAACGATCGCTAATCCGTAGCTAGGCACAATACCATAGAAAAAATCTATGATTGGCAGCATCACGTTGTTCGAGAGAAAGCCGATACCAAAATCCATTATTCTGAATTCAACCTGAGGTACTGTAAACTGACTGAATCTAATTTATCTAAATCATGATTTGTCGGCGACTATCTTTCGCTACGGATAGCCGCACATTCAAATGGGCATTGGGCATTGGGCATTGAGCATTGGGCATTGGGCATTGGTTCTTCTCCCTCATCTCCCCCTGCTCCCCGGCTTCCCTGCTCCCATCACTTGTTGACAGCGCCGCTATATTCGGGATTTTTCGCAGCAATTCTTTCGTTGATGTAGTCATAGACTTCCCGAAACTTGGGAATTGCACGCAATTCGAGACGACTGCCGTTTCTGAGGGTTATCGCCATATCTCCCCAAAAGCCAATGCCACGGGGGACTTTGACGATTTTGACAATTTCTGAGTAAATTATGTCAGTGCGATCGCGCCCCTGCCAACCTCCCGTCACAGTAATTCGGCGATCGGTGATGCGGAAACGCAGCCACAATGCCCTGACAATTGCCCCGACTGTTAATGGTATCCCGACAATGGTTAGCCCAATCAGCAGGTTGATAATTAAATCCCCAAGATGGGGGCCACCTTCATAATAAACATCTTCACGAATTCCCATCGAACACCTCAGCTTGTGCCAACAACTGCTCTAATTCTTGCAGAAATTGTGGGCTTACGCACTTAGATTCTGCTGCTGTGGGTTTGACAATGACCACTAGCCGCCATCCTGGTGATAATTTGGGCAGCAAGTTGTGTAAAGCAGCAGTAATTTGCCGTTTGATCCGGTTGCGAACCACTGCCCTTTTGCTGACTTTTGTGCTTATGGAAATGCCAATCCGCGTGCTGGCAATATCTGCTGAGTCAGTTGCTTGTCTAGTCTGGGTGGCAGTGTCCAAAGAAGGTTTTGTGGAACATAACGGCTTTAAGGCTCTCAATGTTAAATAAGAGCCATGACGCCGAATTCCTTCCCGGAAAACTGCCTGGAAATCCTTGCGGGATTTTAGCCGATTTGCTTTGGGCAAAGCCACAGATGCTATTTTAGCTTGATATGCCCTAAACGCTCAGACGGTGACGTCCCTTTCTTCTCCTGGCGCTAATTACGTTTCTGCCGTCTGGTGTCCGCATCCTGGCGCGAAAACCAGAGGTTCTTTTTCTCTTACGGCTAGTACCGCCCAGTGTTCTTTTCATACAGTTCTCCTCTTAGGTGATTTTTATAAAAACTCACAATCTCCTATTTTATAACTTTATTAGGGAATTGGGCATTGGGCAATTCAATTTTGGATTTTGGATTGACGATGGCATCTTTTGGATTAAATTTCAATTCTTTAATCCAAAATCTAAAATCTAAAATTTTTACTCCCTACTCTTAATTGATGCTCAAAATCCATGTTCCCATGTAGCGCAGTAGTGGCACATCGCCAGGGGAGAGAACTTGACAGTTGAAATAATAAACTCCGCCGAAGGCTGGGTTTAGGACGTTAGATAAGACTAACTCAACTGCGCTACCTGCTGGCACCGGATCTTGGGGAAAAATATTAATCAGCTTACCTTCTTTGTCCCACTTCACCTCAGAAAGCGGAACTGCTTTGCCTTTGACTCGGACTTCAATTTTTTTGGGGTCAAAAGTTCCTTTGTAATAATCAGGGTAGGTAATGGCAAATTGACCAACTGCTAATTTCATTTTTTTGGCTGGAATCCTCAATATGTATCGATCCCAAGCATTAGCTTGTCCACCAAAATCTAACCTAAAGGGCAGCTGATTTTCGCCTTTGACGCCGCTAAACAGCGTCAATCCCGGTAAGCTTTGCGCCCAAGTCAGGGCTGGTAATCCAGTAACCAAAAAACTAGTCAGGGCTAAAGCAGAAAGTAAACGTCGCATAATTGGGCTTCCTCAACCAAAATGTAAATCTGTTCTCTAAAATAACTGTGTGTTAGTATTCTTTACTAAACTTTACTACTCACTTCCTAACAATGGACGTTTAATAATAACAAAAAGTGCCATCTTCCCTGAGCTTTGGCGGCAGTAAAATTACTTAGTAACAAATCGAACATATACTCGATTTGCTTCATTACCCTTGTAGAGTCCTGATTTGATTACTAAGTTGGTCAAATTTTAACTAGATAGAAACACAGTTGGGATTAGATTGTATTTCAAAATATGTATAAGTGTATCTAAATTTGAGAATTTTGTGATAAAAATTGAGCCGCGACATCAGCGATCGCTAGTTAACTTGCGCTAAATTGATTAAAATAAGTTTGAATCAAAGTCGTAATCCTTAAAATTTAATTTGGAAATTATAAAACTTTCAAAATTTGGTCAATATTACTCTATAAGAAAGGAATACCAAAATTTCTCAATCCCTAAAACAAGCTGAAGATCAAGATGCAAAATTTGGGAATCATCAATTTAGAATGTGCAATACGTAACCCTGTTTGCAACTATCTGAAAATATGACCTCTGCGAGCGGCAAAGCTTCACTTTGCCTGGAGAGCTAAGAGTGGGAAAGGAAAGATTCAAGGTTCAATCTACTAGTAAAAGTCATGGCTGATGTTCCTGCCTAAGTATTATGAGTGCGGGATAGTCCTCATTTGGACAATCGCTTACTTGGCAGAGATTAGGTATTTATCTTCAGGAGATTTCATGAGAATAGCAGTTGCTAAAGAAATTGAAGTTTGTGAACGTCGTGTGGCATTAATTCCTGACGCCGTTGCCCGATTGGTAAAACAAGGTTTGGAAGTCTGGGTAGAAACAGGTGCAGGAGAAGGAGCTTTTTTCAGCGATTCTGCATATCAAGCAGCAGGAGCCACAATAATCAGCGATACTGCCAAATTATGGGGTGAAGCTGATATTCTGCTGAAAGTCGGGCCACCGCAAGAACGAGAAGATGGACGCTCAGAAATTGAATTACTTCGGGAAGGGGCTGTATTAGTCAGCTTTCTCAATCCCTTGGGAAATCCCGTCGTAGTGGAGCAACTGGCAAATCGTCAAGTCACAGCTTTGAGTATGGAGATGATTCCCCGTACTACCAGGGCGCAAAGTATGGATGCTTTGTCCTCGCAAGCTTCATTAGCAGGTTACAAGGCAGTATTAATTGCCGCAGCAGCATTACCGAAATATTTCCCGATGTTAACCACAGCCGCAGGCACGATCGCTCCAGCCAAAGTATTTATTATGGGCGCTGGTGTAGCCGGATTGCAAGCGATCGCCACCGCTAGACGCTTGGGAGCAGTGGTAGAAGCCTTTGATATCCGTCCCGCCGTTAAAGAAGAAGTGCAAAGTTTAGGGGCAAAATTTGTTGAAGTCAAATTAGACGAAGAAACTGTCGCCGCAGGTGGTTACGCCAAGGAAATTTCTGAGGCTAGCAAACAACGTACCCAAGAAGTTGTCGCCGAACACGTCAAAAATTCTGATGTGGTAATTACTACAGCCCAAGTACCTGGGAGACAAGCACCACGACTAGTTACAGAAGAAATGGTGGCACAGATGAAACCCGGTTCAGTAATTGTGGATTTGGCTGCTGACCAGGGTGGTAACTGCGCCTGCACCGAACCCGGCAAAGATATTGTGTGGAATGGTGTGACAATTATCGGCCCGATAAATCTCCCATCATCGATGCCAATTCATGCCAGCCAATTGTATGCCAAGAATGTAACATCGTTGATTCAACTGCTAATTAAAGACAAAGCTTTGCAGGTTGACTTTAGCGACGACATCGTTGATGCAGCTTGCGTTACCCACGCTGGTGAAATTCGCAATCAACGCGTGCGGGATGCACTACAAGCTTTAAGCGGCGTTGGAGCAGGTTAATAGCCAAATTACCATAAGGAGTTTTGATTTCATGACAGAGGCATTACTTGCTGCTTTGTTTGTATTTGTTTTGGCATCTTTTATCGGCTTTGAAGTCATCAACAAAATACCACCGACTTTACACACGCCCTTAATGTCAGGCTCAAACGCGATTTCTGGGATTGCGGTACTTGGAGCAATAGTTGCTGCTGGTGCAAGAGAGACGAATGTATCAGTAATTCTCGGTTTGATTGCTGTGGTATTGGCAACAGTCAACGTTGTGGGTGGTTTTTTAGTGACAGACAGAATGTTGCAAATGTTCAAGAAGAAGGAGATTAAAGCGTGAGCGACTTTTTACCAACTGGCATTCAGCTGACGTACTTAGTCGCTGCATCGTTATTCATTCTGGGCTTGAAAAAGCTGGGATCACCTGCTACAGCGAGAAACGGTAATCTCGTAGCGGCTGTGGGGATGCTACTGGCGATCGCAGCGACAATGCTGGATCAACATGTGTTGAATTACGAGATGATATTGTTGGGCTTGGCCATTGGATCGGGAATTGGTGCGATCGTTGCCTACAAAGTCCAAATGACCGAAATGCCCCAAATGGTGGGTTTACTCAACGGTTTAGGCGGTGCGGCTTCGGCATTAGTAGCTGTTGCCGAATTCTGGCGGTTATTAGATAGTTCTCAGTCGATACCCCTAGATGTGAACATTTCCATCCTGTTGGACGTGTTAATCGGTGGTATTACCTTCACGGGTAGTTTTTTAGCCTTTGCCAAATTGCAAGGTTTAATTAGCGGTTCCCCGATTACATTTCCATTCCAGCAACCATTTAACCTCTTGCTTCTGGGTGCTTATATAGTAGGTAGTGCTTACTTAATCATCACACCAGATAGCTTACCCATATTCTTGGGAGTAGTTGGCGTTTCATTGGTGCTGGGCGTGATGTTCGTCCTCCCCATTGGTGGCGGCGATATGCCAGTGGTAATCTCGCTGTTAAACTCGTTGTCTGGTGTGGCGGCGGCGGCGGCTGGGTTCGTGGTGATGAACAATATGTTAATCATCGCTGGGGCTTTGGTGGGAGCATCTGGGTTAATCCTCACCGAGATTATGTGTAAAGCGATGAACCGCTCCTTATTTAGTGTTCTGTTCAGCGCTTTTGGTACAGGATCTAGTTCTGGTGGTGCTGCTGCTAGTGGTGGTGCGATCGATCAAACTGTCCGCAGCATCGATGCCGAAGAAGGGGCGATGATGTTGGGTTATGCCCGTTCTGTGGTAATTGTACCTGGTTATGGTATGGCAGTTGCCCAAGCGCAACATAGCGTCCGGGAATTGTCAGATCAGCTAGAACGGATGGGCGTTGATGTCAAATATGCGATTCACCCCGTTGCTGGGAGAATGCCGGGACACATGAATGTGTTGCTGGCGGAGGCAAATGTGCCTTATACGCAGTTGTACGACATGGATGATATTAATCCCCAGTTTGAGCAAGCTGATGTGGCTTTAGTAATTGGGGCAAATGATGTGGTAAATCCGGCGGCGCGGAGTGATAAAAATAGCCCGATTTATGGTATGCCGATTTTGGAAGTAGATCGGGCGAAGCAGACGATTGTAATTAAGCGCGGGATGAGTACGGGTTTTGCCGGTGTAGATAATGAGTTGTTCTACAAGGATAAAACTACGATGCTTTTTGGTGGCGCTAAAGATATGGTGTCGAAGTTGGTTTCGGAAGTGAAGCAGCTTTAACGAACCGCAGAGAGCGCAAAGGGCGCGAAGTAAAGAAATAATTTAGAGAGTTGGCTTGCTTTGGGGGTGTGATGCTTCTGAAGCAAGTTTTTTAGTCAAATAAAGTGAGTTTTGCAAATTTCGATTTTGGTGTTTATCTTGCATAAACTATTTATAGAATTTATCATGACAATTTCTTTGGCCTTACTACGGCGTACATTTTTAATCTGCCCCATATTTCTATAGCATAAAAACCAGCATCTGGATTGTCACTTGTCATAGCACGTACTACTTTAATACCTGGGCGATCGTATGTGTTCAAATGTTGTTGATATTTTTTTAGTATGGGTTGAGCAGCTTTATCATCTACAGTAAAAAATTGAATCTCAAAATTGTTTTCTATAAAAGTCTGATCAACAAAATAAGTTATGCCGCGAACTATCTTATGACACAAACGTTCTAACTTATCGGCTGATATTGGAATAGATGCATATTCTGGATAATAAACATTGCTTTGTACTTGAAAATTTGGATGTAAACCTATAGGTGGAATTGCTTCCCATTTAACTATTTCTTGTTTTATCTTCTCTCTTTTTCTTTCTCTTATTCGTTTTTCTCTTCTATCATTTGCATAGTCTGGATCTATTGAACGTAATACCTTATCTGTAATTCCGCTTGACTTTGCATCTTCAGGATCAATACACAAACCTAGTCTCAAGAGTAGATCCTCTTCCAATCTACCATATTGCTCGTTGCATTTTTTGCATGATGGAATTGTCCATCTTTGCAAATTTTCAGGAGTATTATCTGGATACCAAGCAAAGGGGAATATATGATCTCGTGTCAAATATTCCACGTTTTGTAAACAATGTACACATCTTCCTGACTTAGATCGTTTAGCCATTGTTTGCCTTGTTGCAGTTAAAATTTATTGTAGGTGGGGTAGAGCAACAGAGGAATCTAACCTATTGTCTGACAATATTGATGTACCATTGTAGGGGGCGTAAGTTGGAAATATGATCGCTGCCCCCTTGAGATTTTGGTATTATATGGTCAATTTCCCATCCATAAGTAGATTGACGCTTTCCATACTTATATCTATTTATCAATCTTCCAAACTGATCTTTCCGCCAGATCCTTGGATCACAGTCTGGAAGAATAAAACCCTTTTCCCATACTGCTTGAATTTTAGTTAATTGGGCTGCATTTTGAGCCGTTTGATAGGCCAGCGCCAATGAATAATAATTAGGACTTACATTACCGAACATATTGTGGTTTCTCCTTATTAGAGTTAGTTTATAGATTATAGTACATTTATACTGATAAATATTGGTAAAAAAGGCGATCGCCTGCAAAATCTCCATTGTGCGATCGCTCTGTTCTTCCTCTGCGCCTTTGCGTGAGATAAAAAGGCGATCGCCTGTAAAATCTTCAGTGTGCGTAGGCGATCGCTCATCAAAACATGATATAAATTTGAGATGATAGACCACGATCGCCTATTCAAAGAACTGTTAACAACCTTCTTCTGGGAATTCATCGAGTTATTTTTCCCAGAAATAACAGCTTATCTGGAACGGGATACAATCTCTTTCATTGACAAAGAAGTATTTACCGATGTGACTGCTGGCGAAAAATATGAAACTGACTTAGTAGTAAAAGCGAGATTTAGAGGACAAGAATCTTTTTTTCTAGTACATCTAGAACATCAAGCTTATTATCAAGAAACTTTTGATTTGCGGATGTATCGCTACTTCGCAAGACTGTATGAAAAATACGCCTTGCCAGTTTATCCCATCGCGTTGTTTTCTTACGATAGCCCCAAAAAAGCTGAAACAAATTTTCATCAAGTAGCATTTCCCAATAAAGTTGTTTTGCAGTTCAACTATGATGTTATCCAGTTAAATCGTCTGAATTGGCGAGAATATCTGCAACAGCAAAATCCCGTAGCTAGTGCGCTCATGGCTAAAATGAACATAGCGCCAAAAGACCGCCCCAGAGTAAAATCTGAGTGTCTGCGCCTGTTAGCTACCTTGCAGCTAGATCCAGCGCGGACACAATTGATTTCTGGGTTTATTGACACCTACCTACGGCTAAATGCTCAAGAAGAAGAAATTTTCCAGACTGAAATTGCTCAATTTGAACCAACTCAACAGCAGGTAGTTATGCAAATCGTCACCAGTTGGATGGAATCAGGGATAGAACAAGGAATACAACAAGGAGAATTGAAAATAATCCACCGTCTATTAACAAAGCGGCTTGGTGTAATTACTCCTGAATTACAAGAGCAACTGCGTGGGTTATCCTTAACTCACTTAGAGGATTTAGCCGAAGCCTTACTAGATTTCTCCACTGAAGCTGATTTAGTGGCTTGGTTGCAACAGCAGCAATAAAATATCGATTTCACTAAGCGTAGGCGTTGGCGTAGCCTCTCCAAGAGTTGCCCGCCGAACGCGAGTGCGTCTCGTAGAGAAGGCATCGCTCTCTTCTGACTCTGTGTTCTCTGTGTGAGATAAAAAAGCGATCGCCTGCAAAATCTTCACTGTGCGTAGGCGAAGCCCGCCGAAGGCATCGCTCTGTTCTTCCTCTGTGCCTTTGCGTGAGATAAAAAAGCGATCGCTGAATTCCACAAAACAACTAATTTGACTTACTTCGGAAAATATCGATAAATATCTTTACGATGTAGCACACGCTGAAATATTAGTGTTTCACCGTCAAATATAATCCCGATCCGATAATCACCTATACGAATACGATAAATATCATCATATCCTTGCAGCTTTTTTATATTAGTAATTTCTTCCAAGTTAGCTATTTGTGGTATTTCTTCAAAAGCAAGTACTTTAATCGCCTCATAGTAAGGTGTACTTTTGAGCGCTTTTAAATCTTTAATAAAACTGGATATATACTGGGTATTCACTCTCTTTCTAATTCGGCTAATGCTTCATTAATATTTAATGGTATTTCTTGTTGTACTTCCTTAATTGCTAATATCAATCCTTCATCTTCAATCGCTTCTAATAAGCGTAGATAGTCTTGGAAATCTATAATTACTTTACGAATGTTACCTTCAGTATCTGTGATTAATTCTTGAGCAAATGGGTATTGGCTGGTATTCATTTGGGTATTAGTGTTTGTAATCATAGAGAATTTGATTACCTTTACATAGTACAAGTATAGAAGATTTGGAGTAGGCGATCGCTTCGCTGCGACTTTGCGCGAAACAAAAAAGCGATATACAAAACTCCTAAAGAGCGATCGCCTGCAAAATTTCCACCGTGCGTAGGCAAAGCCCGCCGAACGCGAGTGCGTCTCGTAGAGAAGGCATCGCCCTCTTCTTCCTCTGCGTGAGATAAAAAAGCGTAGGCGAAGCCCGCCGAACGCGAGTGCGTCTCGTAGAGAAGGCATCGCCTGCAAAATCTTCATTGTGCGATGCCTACAAATGGTTCATGGTAACGCTTAATGTTCACCAATATTTGATGGCAAATGTTTAATATATTTGGGAATTAATTTACTTTTACCGCCAGCCCATTAGAGGAATGCATGATGACGATAATAACTTTTATCGTAAATCAAAGGGTTTAAGACCCCAACAATACAGGTAGCGCGGAGTCGGAGCCACTCCGCCTCCGATCAGTTTCAATCGGGGTTTAAATAAGAGTCTGAAAATGTCTTTAACTTTGAATTTTGTTAGCGCAGCGTAAAGCCTTCTATTCGAGAGGCAACGCATAAAGGCATAGCAACTCTTAGAGACGCACTCGCGTTCGCTTAGAGCGAGTCTGCGTTCGCTTTTAGCGTCTCGTAGAGAGCGTCATTTTGAATTTTGAATTGTTAACATGGAGTTGAGTTAGCATTACTATTAATTTAATCAAATGGAAAACTACACGGTGTTGATAAGAAATTATATTTTATATTAGTATGGTGCGAAAAAAGCAACACGTATTAGAATAAAGTCATGAAAAAAAGGTAAGATAGACCACCTGAATTATAATAAAGGAGTATAAATTCAGATGTTTGACGGATTTTGGGATAACGTCTTTCGCTACCCCCGGTACTTAATTACTATCGTCTTAGGACTGTTTCTGAACACCTTTGCGCCATTAGTACCACTGTTGAAGCGCCCAGTTACCTTGATCGCCATCTTGGGTTTATTTGTGAGCAGCCTAGTCTTCCTGACTCTCACCCTACGTGCAATGCTGGGCTTGAGTACAATCTAAACTAGCGCTATATCGGGGCTGTGCCCCACAGACGGTTGTTCTTGGCGTTGCTCCCGCTAAGTACTGTCTACCCAACTTGCATCTATTTTTGTCGTACAACCTCTGTGAGGAGGCCAAATTTTTATGGCTACAAATCGCCGGGTTTCCCGCGTTGCTGAACTAATCAAACGGGAAGTTAGCCAAATGCTGCTCAACGGCATTAAGGATGACCGTGTGGGTACAGGAATGGTAAGTGTTACTGATGTTGATGTTTCCGGCGATCTCCAACACGCCAAAATCTACGTCAGTATCTATGGTACAGATGAAGCTAAGGTAGAAACAATGGCAGGCTTAAAGTCGGCCACGGGTTACGTCCGCAGCGAACTTGGGGCGCGGGTACGGCTACGTCGTACACCAGAGGTGATATTTCTCGAAGATCGCTCCATAGAACGCGGTAATAAGGTACTAGCATTACTAGACCAACTTAACCATGAGCGTCCCCCAGAAAATCTGGTATCAGTAGAAGAGAGCACAAATCAAGATGATGAATCGTCTAGTGAATAAGTAACTTAAATAACAATGTAACTTCAGAACAATTAATCTCAGCAAATCCGCCAAACAGTTTACAGACGTGACTAGATCGCGTCTGTTTTAATGTAACCATAACCTGCTTCAGGGATCGGTAGTTGCATATATACGCTTTCTGTTTATCTTGGCTTTCGTCTTTAATCTACTGCAAAAGGGTAGTGTACTCTGTCAAGGCAAAAGTTTGCAGGGTTTAAAATTCTCCGCGTCTGCGTGTCAGTTATAACCCGTCAATTTTGGATTTGGATTGACAGACTAGTAGCAGCACCAACCCTTCTGTGCAGATGCATAAATGCTGCTTATCTCAAGCATTTTTATCTGTGTCCTAATTACGAATTAGTATTACTCCACCCTTCTACAGATGTTGATCAAAAGAAAACTGTGTAATATTAGTGCTGAAAATAACCAATTAATTACGGATTCATATCATGTCCGCTTGATTACTTACTAAACCCCAAGAACCCCACCCCGCCAAAGCTACGCTTTATCTCCCCTCCC
>NZ_JABXKM010000132.1 GCF_017115025.1 Nostoc sp. NOS(2021)
ATTCTAAAACTGGTTACCTTGAGGGGTCTTACCCTCAATTCGCCAGCAGTATCCTTAAAGAAGTCGGGGAGCTAAATCGACATAAAACCTCGCTAGATAAAGCTAAAACGAGTAATCAGGAAGATTTTACAAAATTTTGTATCTATTTTGGTAACAACGTCAATTCAGGTGAATGAACGTTATAAACTCAACCTTGGAATCAGAAAGAGATTCCTTAAACCAGTGAACATTGAACAGTTATCAGGCGTATGGTAGGGGATTTAAACCCACTATCAAAGCGTTCTACGTTCTTTGTCGGGGACTTCAACCCAAAAAACAAAATTGAGAACTAAGTAACTGTTAAATAATTCAGCTATAAATATCTAAAACGAAGTAACTAATAGGTTATCAAGGCTTCAGCATGAACAAAAACGCTAAGTTTCAGCGCAATTTTTACTGCTCATTTTCTCGTGTTTCTCGTTACAGTTTAATTGGATTGCTGGGTGTAGTTTTGTTATCTGATGCAGTGGGTGCAAAAGTTGGTGGTTTACAGAACTATTCACCAAAGCGATCGCCAGAAATTATATTAGATAAATATCGAGATAATTTACCAGGTTTAGAAGCTGGGGATAAGCAAGTATTACCAATAAGCTATCAGAATCAGCAGAAAATATATCTTGCACAGCAGCCAGCGCCTACTCCGTCAATTCCCTTGAATGCAGAGCAACAAAAGTTATATGAACAGGGGGTCAAACTGGTTCAAGAAGGACAGATATTAGAGAAAGAAGGGACTAGAGAATCTTACAAACAAGCGATAAGTAAATATCAACAAGCGTTAAAAATTGCCCAAGAACTAGAACTGCGTCAAGAGGAAGTTGAGATATTATTTGTTACTGGCAGTGTCTACCATTCTATTTCAGACAAGAAAAATGCCTTAGACTATCTCAATAAAGCATTAGAAATATCACGAGAACTCAAAAAACCTATATTGGAAGCAACTATACTTGGTGGAATTGGTGCTGTTTACACCAATACTGATGAACCGAGAGAAGCACTCAGTTATTTACAACAAGCACAGTCAATATTTATAGCCCATCAACAATTTCATGAATTAGCAATAACTTATAAAGCAATTGCTACTGTTCACAATAAGTTAGGCAATACAAAAGAGGCTCTAGATTCTCTGAACAAAGCATTAAAAATCTATAGTAAAACGCTACAAGATTCATCTGGGGAAGCAGATACTCTCTATAGTATTGGCTTTGTCTACTCAATAGCAGGTGAAACTCAAACAGCTATTAATTATTACAAACAAGCCTTAGAAATTCAGCGTCAAAGGAGAGATTTACCAGCACAAGCCAGACTACTTAGTGCTATTGGCGCTCTCAAAAGTAAATTGGGTAAACCAGAAGATGCTCTGAAATCTTTAAGAGAAGCATTAGAACTACATCAACAGGCAGGTTCTAATTTATCTGACAAAGCTAGTACGCTAATGGATATAGGTTTTATCTATGCTTCACAAGGAAATTATGAGACAGCGCTCGATTCCTATCAGCAAGCTGGAAAACTCTATCATCAAGCCGGAAATACATATTTAGAATCAATGATTCCCCTTGCGATTGCCAATGTTCACATAAATTTTTCTGGCGATTATCAAAAAGCACTGGAATCTCTAGATGAAGCTCTCAAAGTTCAGGAGAATGATCAAGATGGACAAGTTACGACTATTAACGCAAAAGCTGATATTTATGTATCACAAGGTAATTATCAACAAGGATTAGACGAGTATAACAAATCTTTGACTATTGCACGTTCAATACCAAATCCTAGATCGGAAGCTCATACCCTTAAAAAGATTGCACTAATTTACAAATCTCTAGGCGATTATAACTCAAGCATTGATACTTACAACAAAGTATTAAATATATACAATCGATTTCCAAATAAGTCTGAACAAATTCGTACTTTATTATTTATCAGCATTGTTTATCAAACGCAAGAAAAGTACTATGAGGCACTTCCATTTTATGACCAAGCGCTATCGCTATTAAGTAAAGATGATTATCAATCTGAAATTCTTATCCGTCATGGGATGGCGAGAACGCACAACTTTTTGAAAAATTACACAAAGGCATTGGAGTTTGCTAACCGTGCATTAGAATTATCACAGCAAAACTCTTTTGGAGAAGAAGTTTCTCTTAATATTCTTGCTAGTGTATATAGTGCAAAAGGTGAGTATCAAAAATCATTAGATATATCTAAAAAACTTTTGGCGTATTCTCGTAAAGTTGGATTACGTATTCGAGAAGCCCTAATATTAAGTGATATGAGCATAACTTATCAGCGACAGAAAAATTATAACCAGGCGATAGATACACTGAATGAAGAGTTAAAACTGCGGCGAACTTTAAAAGATAGCACAGGCGAAGTAGACGCACTTTACCTAATCGCTATTAACCAACGCAATCTCGGAAAGCTCGAAGCCGCACTTTCTAACATCCAAACTACAATCAACATTGTGGAAAGCATACGCGGTAATGTCCAAAGCGATGAACTGCGTACCTCATACTTCGCTACAGTGCAGAATTACTATAAATTCTACATCGACTTGTTGATGCAACTGCACAAAAAAGACCCCACCAAAGTATGCGAATTCAACATCCAAGACCTCAAAATCAAAGATAGATGCGATGCTGTTGCACTACACATCAGCGAACGCGCCCGTGCTAGAAGTTTGGTAGAACTCTTAAAACAAGCTCGTGTTAATATCCGTGAAGGTATTGACCCACAACTGTTAATAGAAGAAAGCCGTTTGCGATCGCAAATCGATGTACAAGAGAAACGACGGCTAGAACTAGCAAGCAAAGAAGAAACTAAAGCCCAAGCAGCAAGACTCAACAAAGAAATTGAAAATCTTCTCAGCCAATACCGCGATTCGCAAACCAAAATCAGCACGAGTAACCCGAAATACAAAGCTCTCAAATATCCTACACCCCTAACATTTCACCAAATTCAGCAACAGTTAGATAAAGACACCATACTGTTGCAATATTCCTTGGGTAAAGAACGCAGCTATTTGTGGCTAGTAACTCCCGATTCTCTGCAAAGTTACGAACTTGCCAAAGAAGAAGCAATTAACACAGCCGCAGAGGATTTATACACACTATTGAAACCCAGGAGAATGTCAGGACTGCCAATAGAACCAACTACCGAAGCTGCTAATAAACTTAGTCAACTCATCCTCAAACCTATAGCTCAACAATTAGGGCAAAAACGCTTAGTGATTGTGGCTGATGGTGCGTTGCAATACATTCCCTTTGCAGCATTAACTGACCCTAATAAATTGGCGAAAGATTCAGCTTATCAGCCTTTGATGGTCAACCACGAAATCGTCAATTTACCTTCCGCCTCCACTATTGCCATTCAAAGACAGGAACTTCAAGGACGCAAACCAGCAGCGAAAACCCTTGCTATTCTGGCAAATCCAGTATTTAGCAAAGAGGGATTGACTGAATTCCTAAAGAAAACCCCTTCCGACCTCGAACTCAGCTTAGAAGAGTCAGAACTGAAGCGGGCTACTAGAGACTTAAACTTAAATGATCTTAAATCTCTTCCAGAAACACAAAAAGAGGCGGATGGAATCATCGCACTCGTACTCAAGGAAGAAGAAAGATTATCTGCCTTTGGTACTGATGCTAACTATGCGTGGGTAACTAGCCCCAAACTCAGTAATTATCGATACTTACACTTTGCCACCCACGGTTTCCTCAACAGCGCTAACCCAGAACTATCGGGAATCGTGCTGTCTCTGGTAGACAAAAAAGGCAACCCGCAAAAAAAAGGATTTCTACGTCTCAACGAACTGTTTAACCTCAAATTCCCGGCGGAATTGGTGGTGCTGAGTGCTTGTCAAACTGGATTAGGTAAGGAGGTGAAAGGTGAAGGGCTAATAGGGTTGACAAGGGGGCTAATGTATGCGGGTGCAAAACGAGTCACAGTGTCCTTATGGAGTGTTAATGATGAGGCAACTTCAGTGTTAATGCAAGAATTTTACACGCAAATGTTGATGAAGGATGGTAAGTCTCCAGCGGCAGCGTTGCGAGTCGCACAAAAGAAGATATGGGAAAAGGATGAGTGGCGTGACCCCTATTACTGGGCTGCTTTTACTCTCCAGGGTGAATGGCGCAATTAAGGAAAAAGCAAGTTTTTTAACGTGCGTCATACTACCGCTTTATATCCGTAGACTACTTTAATCGATCAAAACTTTGAACTCAAACTAAGGAGCAATTAGTAATGAATAAATTCTTAACTTCCAAGCAAGTTGTTATTTCTTTTGTTGTTGGTATTTTTGGTGTGGCAATGTTGAGTTCTTGGGTAACTGTATCGGCGCAAACGGAGTCTGAGGAAATACCAACCGCTACCAGGATTAAAGATCCTACACAATTAAAACTACAAGGTGTTCAAGATACTTTCATACCTCCCTCTTTGAAAATAGAAGAACCTCCCGAAGTCCGAGGAGTTATTGGTCAGGATCAGCGTATCCCCATGACTAGCCAACAAATGCCCTGGTCAGCTATTGGTAGAGTTGAGATGGTGGTGAATTCCCAAGGTCAAAAATCCCATTGTACGGGAACTCTAGTCACCAAAAATGTTGTTTTGACCAATGCTCACTGCGTAGTTAATCATAAAACTTCTGAGTTTTATTCTCAGATAAAATTTTCTCCGAATGTGATTAACGGCAAAGCACGAGATGTCGCCTATGCAACCAAATTTTATCTTGGTACAGATTTTAAAGATGGTAACTATAACGATGATTGGGCTTTCATCGTACTAGATAAACCCATTGGTGAAGATTACGGTTATTTAGGATGGAAATCCCTTTCGCCTGAGACTCTCATTAAAGACAAGAAAAAATACGTTTTCGTTGGTTACTCTGGTGATTTCCCTAATTCTCCGCAATATAGGGGATTGAAAGCAGGCCTAGGTATGACGGCTGGAGTCCACCCTGGATGTAGTATTACTGGAGAAGAAGATGGATTATTGAAGCATGATTGTGACACTACGGGCGGTTCTTCTGGTGGGCCAATCATTGCTTGGATTAATCAAAAGCCTTATATTGTGGCTCTCAATAATATGGAAGTTACAAGTCGTGCCAATGGAACACCTTTGTTTAATTTGGCAGTGAAAATTTCTCGCATTGAGCAAGTATTAAATGGACAATAACAACTGCTAATTTGTAAAACTCAGATTACCGACTTATTTAAAAAGTTGGTAATCTTGCTTTTCATGAATGATATATAATTATTTTTTCTCCTATAATCATTAGGCTGTCATCAATCTAAAGCACATCTTAATGATAAGCAAGTCAACAATCTATAATTTTACAGTTTATGAATAATATTTCAACAAGCAATAATTGGGACACTTCGCTTTACGAAGATAAACACGCCTTTGTCTGGCAATATGGCGAAGACTTACTAAAATTACTCAACCCTCAGCCAGGAGAATCCATTTTGGATCTTGGCTGTGGTACTGGACAACTCACAGAAAAAATTGCCCAAGCTGGGGCTGAAGTAATGGGAGTTGATTATGCATCTGAGATGATTGAGAAGGCAAGACAAAACTATCCCCATATCCGTTTTGATGTTGCTGATGCTAGGAACTTTCAAGTAGACAAGCTATTGGATGCTGTGTTTTCCAACGCTGTATTACATTGGGTGAAAGAAGCAGATAGTGCGATCGCATCCATACATCAATCCCTAAAACCAGGGGGACGTTTTGTGGCAGAATTTGGTGGTAAAGGGAATGTAAAGGCGATCGCCACAGCTTTGGAAAGCGCCTTAGAAGCAATTAATATCCCCGCACAAACACTGAATCCGTGGTATTTTCCCAGCATTGGTGAATACGCTACCCTATTAGAACAGCAAGGCTTTGATGTCATCTCTAGCAGCCTTTTTGCTCGTCCAACTCCTTTAGCAGAGGGAGAAGCAGGTATCGCAAACTGGATTCAGATGTTCGCCAGCAGTTTTTTAACAGGACTTTCTAGTGAGCAACAAATACAAGTAATTCGCGTCGTTGAGGAATATCTGAAGCCAATATTGTATCAACAAGCAACTTGGACAGCAGACTATCGAAGAATTCGCATCGTTGCAATTAAACTTTAGATTGTGTGAATTTTAACTTGTGCCTTAATTACGAATTAGTATCAGCTATGCATATACCCAAATTGTGCGTTCGCCCTTGGCGTTGGCGCAGCCATCGCCAGACATCATTTTTATTACTACTAACCATTAGCCTCACCACTTTACTAGTCGCACCCTCACTAGCGCAAACCCCCCCAATACCGTCGCCTTCTAGTGCGCCTCTAGAACTAGACTTATTAACCAAGCCAAAAGACTATGTGATCACAGCTAACACCATTAACACAGCACGATTAACCGTTCCTAGTTTATGGTGGGCACAACAAAACTCTGAGAAAAAGCTATTGGATAATTGGATAGCATATCCAGCTTCTGAAAAAGAACCTGCACGAGTAGACTTGATCGTGAATCAGCAAATTTGGAGCTTACTAGAGTATGTAGAGCGCTATGACTTCGTAAATCGCTTGGGTAGCGCTGCACGGAACTTTGGTTACAACGTCCGGGTATTTAATTATCAAAAAGAACCCTTGGCAACCTACACTTGCAACTTTAATACAAGTCCAGCTTTATGCAGTATCCAAACGACTGTCAAGAACAAGATAGGGTTACAGCGTTCTTTGTAGGGAGTGGGGGAGTAAGAATTTTAGATTTTAGATTTTAGATTAAAGAATTGAAATTTAATCCAAAAGACGCTCTCTACGAGACCAAGGCGTAGCTTGCTTCTGGGCAGGAGTACGCGGACTCGCTCTAAGCGTTCGCGAGTGCGTCTGGTAGAGAAGATATGCCTTTATGCGTTGCCTCAAGGGACGCGAGTGCGTCTCCCCTTCTCACATTGGGAGAGGCTAGCGCCAAGGGAGAAGAGAAGGCTTTACGCTCCGCTATCGCCAATCCAAAATCCAAAATTGAATTGCCCAATTCCCAATTAAACCTTAATTTTGGCGAATAAAGACTCGTATTCTTTTATTGCTGATGGGGGTAAGGGAAGCAAAAATTCACTTTTATCGAAAACTTCGCGTAGGCGTAGCCCGTCGGAGACATCGCTCTGCAAAATACTCCATGATGGTTCTTGGATATCGGAAGCGACAATATTTGTAGAAATTGGCGAATTACTTTTGGTCAACACCGAAATTTGTTTAGCTGTGCTTGGTTGCCAACAAAAATCAATCCATTGATCTGATAAAGTACCCTTAGTAATACCTGCGGGACGTACCCACAAGTCTGCCCAAATTGCCGTTCCTGACTGGGGGATAACTGCGGCAAGTTGCGGATAACGTCCCAGAACTGGCAGTACATCGCTTGACCAACCAACGGCTAGCCAAGTGTCTCCCATAATTAGAGGTTCTAAGTAGTTATTGGAACTGTAGAACTTCACCTGTTGATTTAATGTTTGTAATTCCTTTTCCAAATCTGGTACTTGGTCAAGATTCTCTGTATTGTAAGATTTTCCTAGCTTCTTTAAGACCAGACCAATAACTTCTCGTGGTTGATTAAGTAGGGAAATCTGCTGCTGCATTCCATCTCGCCACAAATCACTCCAATCTTTAGGTGTCCATCCCAATTTTCGCAACTTGTCACGGTTATAAACAATCACCGTGCTACCCCACCTGTAAGGCGCACCCCACACCTTCCCTTGAGTATCCAAGTTACCTTGGTCATTGCGCGTTACCAGTTGTTTCCATCTTTCATCTAAAGTAGTCCACTGCTTTAATTGCTTTCCCTGTACCTCTTGGAGTGGTTGAATCAATTTTTGCTCAATAGCCGCTTTCAGCCAGTAATCTCCCAATGTCACTAGGTCTGCGTCAGCCGTTTTTTGATCTTGCCTAAAGGGTATAAAGCGACTCCATCCCTGCTCATCGGTGGTTTTTGGTTTCTGCTGCCAACTTTGTAATTGCTGAAATAAATCCTGTATCTGCTCAACTGGAGCAAACTTTAACTGCACCTGTTGCTGCAAACTTTTGTGGAATTGATTAACTACCTGACCAGGTATAGAACCTTTTAATAACTGTACTTTTAGTTGCATCTGGTTGTTTCCACCACAGCCAAAAAGTAGTTGTGAAAGTGCCAGTGTACTTGTACTTAGTAAAAAAGACCGTCGATCCATTGATTTTGGATTTGAGATTTTTGATTATACCTAATATTAAGCAGAGATTCACCAGAAGCTGACTAGTTGAAAAAGTGGAGTTGGAAAATTATCGGTATTTTTTCTTGGTAATATCGATAAATTTGAATATTTGACTCAAATTAGCGAGTTTTTCGGCAAATCACTACCTAAAGATTAATTTTTCTCCATAAATTTCCTTAGTGGTACTATATGGTCAAACTTTACTTATATTTAGAAGTAATGATTTAAATGTCACATTTCCAGCAAAAATTATCAATACTTAAATAATCCCTAAGTATAATTAAGGTTGCGAGTAAATTGAATAACATAGAGAAAATGTGCGGATGAGGGTATTAAATGGAGCTATTACAGCAGCAGATCCTGACTTTAAGCGAAAAACTGGATGCCCTGTGCCAAGTAATTGAGCAGCTTGATGGTAAAGTCACTCAAGCTTTCTCGGAGTGTTCTTTAGCGAATACACAAGCAAAGGATAATTATCAGGAAAATGGCGCGGCTGGGGGCTACCAGTTCAAAGGACGTAACAGTTTAAATCCAGAAATGGCACACAAGGATGTATTGACAGATGGCATTTATCTAGACATGCATCGTCAAGGTGGAGATAACATAACACCAGAAATTCAAATACAACGACTGACAGCGCAATTAACAGCAGCATACAATCGCATTGCTGCTTTAGAAGAACAATTACTTAGAGAAAGAATTCATTAAATTTAACCTGAGTTCAACGAATTAAAAAAATGGCTGGAGGTAGGGAAGGCAAGCCTTTAGGTTCAATGTCGAGCGATCGCTTTATGGGTAGATATTTAAGTATAAGCAACTAATCTAGCGACCAAATTGATAAAAAACTTAAACACACTATTACATATATTTACGTAAGAGTGTGATATACCTACCTATAGGCTTTTAGTCACTACCTCACTATGAAACAAAAAAACAACAACCCTAAGACTGGTGTCTTTAGGGTTTTGTATCGTTCAAAAACCAAGATTTTTTTATTAATCTGCGTTTTTATCATTAGTGTTTTTGGCATCTTGTTATCAAATTGGTTGATGACAAGCCAGACAGCTTTCGCAAAAATTGACTTTTTGCAACCTGCTCCGACTCAACCGCTAGGCTATTACGACTATTTCGGCAAACTGCTGAGTCCTCAAGAAGCATCACAACTAGTTGTAAATAAGGGACTCGATCCTAATAACCCCATTTCCTATCAACGGGTAGGGGCAGTTAAAATTACTCAGGAATTAATAGCGCAAGGTGAAGATATATTCTTCAACCGCAAGATAGGCGACACATTTGGTTTGCAAGGGGTATTTGGTTTTGGATATGGCATTGCTAAAATTTTGCCAGAATTACAGACAGCAATAGTTAAGTTGCAAGGTCAGCCGACAACGAACTTACAAATTATTCTTGAGAAGGATATAACACTAGGTAGTCGAACTTTTCCCAAAGGAACTGTCGTCAATACAGGCTTAAAAATGGAAAAGGGAGGGACTTTTCCCATTGGGCTGGGAATCACACCTAAGATTGATATTAGCTGTGCTGCGTGCCATGTATCCCTTTCAAATAAGGGTGAACGTCTTTTGGGAGTACCTAATGGCGAAATTGCCACGCCCCTGCTGGTTGCTTTAGCACCAAATTCAGCCGCAGGGTTTTCGCGGTTAAAGTTTAATCCCCTAGATCCACAATACAAAGGCAATGGAAAAATTATTCTAGATAGTAAAGGTAATAAAGTAGAATTACCTGATCCTGAAAAGTTTGAAAAAGCTTTCGATGATGCAGTATTGGATGTGCCTTTTGGTAATTTTGAGAGTTCATCAGATAGTATCAACGATACTACTCAAATTCCCAGTATGTTCACATTTAAGAATCATCCTTATTTTCTTGATGGACAGTTTGCTGTGGGGCCGTTTGCGGGACTCAGCGCTGTCAGCAACGGTGTTCACTCTTCGGAAATCAATCTGTCGGCAGCTGCTCAACTCAGTGCAGAAACCCTTGGTATTGACCGAGAAGTTTATATTGGTACATTTCTTCAAAACGCTGCCGTTAAGAGCCTACGTTTACCAGAAGGAGTGATAGTAAAACCCTCAGAGTGGCTGCGGAAGATCGCACCAAATCCTACACAAGCAGAATTAGAAGCCCAAATTCCTGCCCCTGGCACAGGAACTTACCCAAACCTAAGACCCAGTTTGTTTACTTACAACGGTTTGGTTTTCAGCCCAAATACTGGAAACCCCAGTGATATTGCTAGCGGCACTTTCTTATTTGCTGACAACGCCATGTCTGCTTTTCAAAATAGCTTAGTACCACCTGCCAACCAGACTTCGGACAACTGGCAAGCTTTGAACAGCAATTCTGTTAAGCGTGGCGCAAAAGTATTTGAGAAAGCCAATTGTGCAACTTGCCATATTCCACCCTTCTTCACTGACAACAAAATTCATCCAATTGATGAAATTCATACTAACCCAGCTCGTGCCCAATCTCGCTTGGCGCTGAGTAAGTTGTTAGTACCACCCAAGCTATACACTTTTAACACTCCAGTTCCCATACCTGCTAATGCTGAAGTGCTGGATTTACCAACGCAGGGTATCTCCGATACTCCCACAACTCTACCCAAAGGTATATTGCCAAAAGGTGGTTACAAAACTACTTCCTTGCGTGGTCTTTATGTAAGCGCCCCATATTTACATGATGGTGGTGCAGCAGTACGGGCAGGAAGCCTGAAAGTTGACTCAAATGGGATCACGGTTGTTAACAAGAGTGGCTTAGGGCTTTCTGGCACTCTCAGCCTTGGTATACCCGCCGATGCAGCTAGCAGCTTGCGTGCTTTGGTTGATCGTGATCTTCGTGCCTTAGTTGTGAAAGCCAACAAAGCTAACCCTAGTTTAGTGCGTAGTAACCTTGATGGCACAGGTCATGACTTCTACGTAGATAGACAGGCTGGGTTTAATTCCAACCAGCAAACAGACCTGATTAATTTCTTGCTAGCACTTGATGACAATCCTGGAAGTTTTTAATAAAGCTACGGCTGATATCCGATGTTAATACCAAGTCGTCTAGTGATAGATCATGAAGGCGACTTGGTATTACTTTAAGTAAGAATAAAATGGCAAGCGGATTCTAAAGCAATCTAGATCGGAGATGCACTATGAACCTTAGAGGATGTTTGAAAAGTCGCAAAGTATAATAGAAACACCGCTTCCATTCCTCTTCCCGTTGGCGTAAGCCTGCCGTTAGGCAAGTGGAGAGAGGCTTTGAAACCCCCATTCCCTTGTAGGGAAGGCTTAGTCGGGGGGTTAGGTTTGGGAGGCTTTTATGTTACCAAAAATACTTTTCAAACATCCTCTTACAGATAAATGCCTTTATGGGGCTTATTCTGGGAAGCTACCGCTTGCTTTCGCTTCATCCACCAGCCAAAACCAAGAGCAAGCAATGAGCCACTTACTGTGTAGGGTTCGGGAACAGGCCGTGGAGTGACAACACTAAAGCTGCCATAATCTACATTGCTTGAAAGCTCTGAATAACCTTCATCGAAACTACTGTAGAATACGTTAACGTTCCCATTTCCGTCTTCCCCGCTTCCAGAAACCAGGTAAGAAAAACCGTTCTGGCTTAACAGGGGCGTACTCGCATTCAACAGATTATCATTGATTCCGTATGTACCTGGTGAAAGCAGCCCGATGATTTTCTCGGAAATTCCTTCGGCTTTCCTTGTCCCAGTTATCCCTGTGATTGTGTAATTGTTTTTTATGGGATCTAGATCGGTGGTGGTAAGGGTGCCGCTAGCGGAAATCGCTGTACCATTTGCTTCATAACTGGGAAATGAGTACTGAAAATCAAATAACTGTACAGCTTGTGCCGCAGAAGATGCACCGACACCAGTCATACCTATAACAGCACTAGCAGTAGCAATACTAAGCTTTTTGACTAATTTCATCAGATAATTCTCCTGAAAAACAAGAAGGTAAACAAAGTTGCATAGTTCAAATTGCTAGAAAGACGCTCTTACGCACAGACACACAGAGAAGTTAGGAGCTTCTGGCTTCCTGAGATCAAAACTTCGGGAGATACGCAGATGCAATTTGAATGACGATTAGCTTATTAACTGTTGATTTCGCTAAGTACAGCTTTGCGTAAAATTGTAGCGAATTCAGGCATGAAATTTAAACGCATAGGCGCTTCGCCTTCCCGCTGGGTAGAGGCGCAGAGTTTTGCCAAATTTAATTCGCTACGAATTAATGAAATGCTGTACTTAGCCGTTCAAGTTGGACTTCAATCGCTGCCAAAAGTTGGTGTTGCTGCCAATCTTGGCTAAGATGGGCGGCTATGCAAGCTGCTCCAGCACCCATACCTTCTTTGACAAAGCCCTGCTCATAAGCTCTCAGTTGGGGATAACGAGAATCGGCAAAGCTCAGATGAGTTGCTAATAGGGGAGGGGTTCTTCCACTCTGAGTTAAGCTGCCTTTTCCTAAGCTGAGAGCTAAGTCAACCGTAGCCCCAGTAGGATCTTCTGCCACCCAGCGAGTTGTGCCTACAACTACTGCTTCTGGTCGCCATGATAAAGTGTAAGCTTGAGCGATCGCACTGATCAGCGCATAAACCGCCAGCATTTGCGTCCCACCAGCCAGCATTACACCGCAACTACGACTAGCTGCGATCGCCATCCCAGCTACCACCACCTGCATGGGATCGCCCACAGCGGCGACGAGTTGTAGAGGATCTACGGAATTTTGGATTTTGGATTTTGGATTGGGGATTGGGGATTGGAAGTTTATCTCTCCCTGGACTCTGCTCCCCATCATCTTCTCCAGTCCAGCTTGCACTAGTGCCCACTTTTGCGCGTGGTTACAAACAGGGTGGCTGCTGTTAACTTTTCCGGCAGCTTCTATACCCAAACCAGTTAAGATTGCCAGGGCAGTTGTAGTACCTCCAACGACGCACTCACCGACAATCAGATACCCCTGTTGGATATTGGCAGCAAGGCGTTCTCCCCAAAGTAGCCCTTGTTCAAACAAGTGGTGTACTGTTGTGATTTCCATAGCAGCACCTCCACTTAAACACCTAGCAGGAGCGCCACCCAAATCAATTACTGGCACAGCCGGAGGCTGGGGTAAACCAGCATTAAACAAATGAACTGGTATCTTTAGTGACTCAAAGACAGCGCGAGAAATCAGCACTGGTGAAGCCCCAGCCGCTAATGGTGGTAGGGGATATTGGGCTTTATGTTCCGGGCCATAATACAAAAACTCGGCATCAGCACAAGCTGTATATTTCCGATCTTCTGGAGTGCGACCAGCCGCTGAAATCCCTGGAATTAAACCAGTTTCAGTAAATCCTAAAACACAAGCAAATACGGGTAGACAACCACGATACCGTCGTAGCCATTCTTCACCCTGTTCTTTTTGGGTATAAATACGAATTTGGGTATGGGGCATGGGGCATTGGGCATTGGGCATGGGGCATGGGGCATGGGTGATTAGTTAGGACTCATCATTTAACCAAAGACTAATGACTAATGACTAATGACTAACCTTCATAATCCATGAGGACTTGCACCCAGTGTGGTGGACGGGGAATAGGGTTGCCCAGGCGGTCAAAAAGCAACCATGCTGCCAGGTGTACCACAAAAAGGTAGATAAAGTTGTTGAGTACAATTAAAGCGATCGCTCCCACTTGAATTAAAAACACACTGGGACTCGCCAATAAACTCAACTTCAAAAATACCCACTCGATGAACTCAGTCACCTGGGTAATCACATAAATCCACAGGTCTTCACCTGACAACACAGACAGCAACCACAGCCGAAAAAAGACTCCCAAAGTACCTAACAGCGTACCCAAGGTGATAGAAACAATCCAGGGAACACGACGACGATACCACGTCGCCCCCAAAAGCACGCCCATAAACCCGTAGGGCATGACAAACAGCAAACTGCGGGCTGGCCCCATCAGTACCGTCAGCAGTAACCCGGAGGTGAGTGCTGCCATCCATGCCGCACGTTTGCCCCAACGCAGATAAACTAGAGCGATCGGTACCGGAAAAAATATCCGCAAAACTGGGCCCAAGGGAAAGTAGAAATTAATAAACCAAATTAAACTAGCAGTACTGGCTAAAAATGCCGTTTCCACCATCCTCAAGGGCGCATCAGCCTTGAGTTGAGGAGGCATTAACTCCTGTTCTTTGTCTAACCAATGATTGTGGGGAGTTGGAGATTCAGGGGACGGATCTTCCTCCGGCTCATCGGGGAGAGAATCTAAAATACTCATATCTGACAAGTTCTTAAACGATCATTCTTTCTAAGGCTGACAAATCGGGAATACAAACAGTGTCTTGATCCCGTTTAATCAACCCTTTTTTTTCTAGCCTTGTCAATACTCGTGTCACCGTTTCCCGCGCCAGTCCGCTCAAACTGCTCAATTCCCGATGAGGTAAATTGGGGATTTCGGTTCCTGTTTGCCCTTTTTTCCCCTGTCCTTCTGCCAAAAATAGCAACGTATCTGCCACCCGTGACTGGCTATCAGATTCCCGCAACCGCAATCGGCGATTTACTTGCCGCAAACGTCGTGCCATGAGTTGCGCCAATCGAACTCCCGCCAAGGGTTCTATCTGAAGTAACTTGACAAAATCCTGAGCAGGCATACTACCAATTACCGTCGGGGCCAAGGTAATCACATCTGTGGATCGAGGTACTTCATCTAGCGCCGCCATTTCACCAAACAATTCCCCTTTCCCAAGAATATTCAGCGTTACCTCTTTTCCTTCCAGATTGTAGGTGCGAATTTTTACCCATCCGTCCAAAATAAAATACACAGAACCGCCCCAGTCATTTTCCAGGAGAATCACCTGATTGGCTGGGTGAGTGCGGGTGACAAGATGGATCAGGGCTGATTCCACAGCAGTTTCTGGCAACCCTTGAAAAAAGGGAGCCGAGTTGATCATCCAGGGATTAGCCTGTGCTTGCAAGCTATATCGGTCTTCCATTACGACATTTTTATTCAAGCTGCTATATATACACAACAAACAAGAGCGCCATTTTTAGCCTCAGCTATCATTACACAGCTCCCTTTCACAGAGAAAACTAAACTGTGCTACATAAGAAAGCGACAAGAACGTTTTTCTAAATAATCTTTACCTATAAGTTTAAACGGGGTAAAAGTTTTGCAAAAAGTAGTTTATAGCCGGCGGTTGTATTGCTTAGGGGCTAGCTGCACTGCAAACTTGATTAGTTAAGAATATAGGCAAACAACATCAATGATACTAAAGGGAGTAAATTATTGCTCAGGTATTTTAGCGATTTTCCAAAACAGGCAACCAATGAGCTGCAAAACTAAGCTTTTTAAACAAACGATGACTGAAGATTGCCACGACTCCCAGTAATCCATAACATAATGACAGTCACAAGTCCAAGCAGCGGCTTTTGCCACTCAAAACTTCTCCTATGGTCGACGCTGCGCGTAGCAAGATCCCCATAGGGGTACGGTGATTGTAAAGTAATTGTCACATTAGTTGACATACATTTTTAGGTAAGGTAATAAAAGTGACTTTCAGTGCAGATGAAATTCAAAAGCTGATCGCAGATATTGACAACTTACTTGCCAACGGTGGCAAGCGCCTGTCTAAATTTCTGTCTGGTCAGGCGCAAGAGCCTAAAGAAGTTTTAGAACGAATTCGTGACTTCTTGGTGAGGTTACAAGAAAAAGAAGCATTAGAGAGCGGCATCCCAAATCAGTCTTCTGAAGAACCGCGATCGCCCTTGGCGTTGGCGGAGCGATCGCCTTTATTAACAAAACTTATTGATCAAGGTAATAACCAGTATCCACTACCGCAGATCGAACCCAGTCAGGAACAGAGTGGTGTTGAAGCCGGACAATTAAAAAGTGAATTTTCGAGATTGATACAGCCATTGCGATCGGAATTAGAATTGCTCTTGCAAGAGCGAGCCACTCTCATACAGGAAATTCGGCAGCTAGAACAAAGGCGATTGCAAAGCTACTCCTTAGTGCAGCAGTTGACAAACCAGGAGCAGATAATTACCGAGTTTTTACAGGTACTCATGAGTCGTCTTGTGCCAACTTTAACGCCACTGATAGCACAGAATTTGGCAAATTCCCCCAGTTCTTCAGGAGGAATTAATCACGCCAACTCAGAACCCACAACCTCTGCAACTCAACCTTATTTAGAATCACCAGACGGTGGGGAGCGGTTAACCCAGCTGGCCAGGGACTTGGATCAACGCCTATTATCACTAGATGGGACGGTGAATGTAGTCTTTGAGGCACTACAGCGCAACATTAATACCTATTACGAATCCCTATCGCAAGCACTGGCAAGAATGCATAGCAAGGGGATGCAAGGCGAACAGCTGATGGCCAGCTTTCTTAACAATTTGACTCAGCATTTGCAGCAAGAATCCCCTAGTTCTCAGTCATCTTTGCTGGGGGTAGAATCTGAAACACTACCTTCACCACCATCATTGGCTGACCCAGCCGAGATCGCTGCTGAAGTTGCGCCCCAACCCTTGGAGCTTATACAGCCAGAAACTTCATCTTCACTCACAATTAATTCTGAGCAACAGCAGACTACCCTCACAGAGGATTTAGATGCAGCGCTGTTGCAGCTTGGTTTAAACTCGTCTCAATCTCCTGAAACCCCGACCGAATTACCGCAAGATATTTCTGCGTTAATTGGTGATGAAGTAGACCAACTTTATGCCAGTTTGTTTGGTAGTGGTGATCTTAATAATCCAAGCCTCGATGTTGCCACAAATGACTTATCTGCTTCCACAGCCTCGACATCACCGTTGAACATCGCTGAGGGGCCACCTGTCCCTCCAACCGGGGATTCTGCGGTTGTGACACCAGAGATGGGTGTTTCAACCCAAGAAACTTTAGTAGAAGCCACAGATTCATCATCAGAGCCACAGGAAGAACTATTTTTTGAAGAGGATACTGACCTAGACTCGCCTCTTAGCTTCTCTACACCACAAACAGAAAGTTTGCCCGTGCAACTCGGCACTCAGCCAGCTAGTGTTGATACAATTAATACCCTTACTGAGCTATTGCCTGATACAGGTAGTGAGCAGCAACTGCTGGAAGTATCACCCTCTGTGGATAATGCCACAACTACAGCACCAGTTACTCCAGAAGTAGCAGAAATTGCGTTGGCATACCCCTACGGGGAAGCAAGCTACGTGCAGCCTCTCGTAGAGAAGCCTACCGAAATCGCCACATCGGAAGTATTAATTAACGATGATCAGCCAGAACCGTCTTCAGATAACTACATTACTGCTTCACCTCAAGAAAACTTGCTTTCTGTTGAGTCAAACCAGTCTCCAGCCGTACCTGATATTTCTTTAGATGAAGAACAGTTGCAGCAATTAGATCGGGATTTGGCTAATTTTGATCGGCAGCTAAATTCTGAGTTGCAGCCAGATACTAACTTGGAGATTTACCCGGAAGCAATTGGTAAAACTCAAGACACAACCCCCACAACTTCCCCTGAGCCACAAACAGAAAATCTCCAAATACCAGAAAACACCTCAACTGCTGCTTTCTCCAGTTTGGCAGTTCCCCAGTTAGAAACTGAAAAAAAGGAAGTCACAACTCCTGTTCAAGAAAGTTCTTTACCTGCAATTTCTAACTCCATAAATAATCCAGAAGTTTCGCTCAATGTTCTAGAATCAGTCTGGTATTTAGGAATTGATTTAGGTACAACAGGAATTTCTGCCGCATTATTAAATCGCTCGACTTTTGTTGTACATCCTATCTACTGGTCAGCAGAAAATCTGCCGGGAACAACTTCCTTCCAGCAATCGTTTCGTTTACCAACAGAGGTTTATTTGCCTACAGCTTCTATACCCCAAGGTGAAAACGAAAGTATTGAAACACATGAGCAGACAGCACCTGCGGCTGTTGCCCAAGATAAAGTGCCTGATCACTCAGCCACCACTCCTGCAACACCAAGATCAACAGCAGATCGGACGACAAATAATCTCTACTCGGCGCAGTTGAAGCCCTATTTACAAGTAGCCATTCCCTACAAGAGTGAACAGCAAAAATGGGAACCTGTTTTGCAATTAAATGAATTTTCGGCAGGCCCTTTGATTTGGGTTGTGCGATCGCTCTCTAAGCTACTATTAACCCTGAAATCCGATCATACTAGTACCACCCCTAGTTTAATGGCTGCTGCTGTTGGGATCAGCGAACAAAATTTTCCGCAGATTATCAATAATATTGCTGGTGTAATTTGTACCTGTCCATCTAGCTGGTTGGAACAATACCGCTTCAACGTGCGGGAAGCTTTACTCACTAGCAAACTGATCCAACATCCGCAGCAAGTCTTTTTTGTCGAAGAAGCGATCGCTAGTTTACTCCCAGAACTCGAAACTGCTAACGGTGAGCTAGTAAAATTAAGCGATAGTCAAGGTTCTCATCCGGCAAAAACCAGCGAACATCCCATTGTTGGCAACACCCTGGTGATTAACATTGGGACAACAGCCACAGAAATGTTGCTGGTCGATATACCAGAAACCTTACTGCAATTGACATACAATGATTTCATGCTCCACAGTTTTGCCTATGCTGGCAAGGGAATTGAACAAGATATTATCTGCCAGTTGCTATTGCCACCTAAATCTCGGCAATCACGCCCAGAAACACCAAGCGATGCCTGCGGCGGGCTACACCTACCCAAAACTATTACCAGTAATCCTTGGCAATGGCAACCGTCAATTCCCGGTTTAGACCAAATGCGTTGGCAGACTTTAGGGTTGGAAGAATTAGAATTACCCAGAGTCGGAGAACCAGATATCATCGCTCGGATTCGCCTCCAGCAGCGTCTAGAAAGTTCTCTGCTGGGACAGGCGGTATTAGATGCGGCACTAGCCCTAAAGCTGATTTTGCAACACCAAGACTCTTTTACCCTGGAATTGGCCGATCAGCAGTGGATTTTGCAGCGACGAGACTTAGAAAGCCAGGTATTTATCCCCTTTGTGCGCCGCCTGAACCGAGAACTCAACAAATTATTGGTAGCTCGTGGCATCCCTACAGAAGCAATTAATCAAGCTATCCTGACTGGTGGGGTGGCTTGTATCGGAACGGTGAACCGCTGGCTACGGCAAAAACTCCCCAACGCTAAGATTATTCAAGATTTATATCTCGGCGAAAACGGCGCTCCTAATTGCAGTCGGGTTGCCTATGGTTTGGCGATGCTGCCTCTACATCCCCAGATATTAGATATACCCAGACAACAATACACTGATTATTTCCTATTTACAGAATTGCTACGGTTGCTACCAGATCGACCCTTATCTTTCGGTGAAGTTATCCAGTTATTTGAGGGTCGTGGAATCAATACTCGCACTTGTCAGCAACGCCTGCTGGCTTTTTTGGAAGGTGAACTGCCTTCGGGTTTGATACCTTCAGTTACAGACTCAACCTGGCTTACCCAGAGTTCGCAAGAAAATCCCGACTATCAGGCGATCGCCACGGCACCACTTTTTGAAAAACAAGGGAGTCTCACTTATCGTCCCAATTCCCAACAACTGTTGTCTTTGCGTCGCTATCTAGATGCGATCAAGGCTAGTAATCAGCAATCACTGGAGGAACCATATACGGTGAATTTCGCCTTAGAGGTTCATCATTGAGACTACTACAGCACGGCGTCAGTTTGCCTACCTTTAACCAGTTGCTCAAGCCCCTTGTCTGGATTAAGTGAGATGGTAACAGGATTTACGCCCTGCTGTACTAGTACTTCAGGACAGTAATTTTTTGGATCTGTACCATAGTATTATTTTTTTAATTGATGGTGAATAATACTGTAATTTTACAATATATCACTTTAATTGAAAGATTCTGTAAATTTTGAGTTTTAGGTTTTTCTATTGTTGAAAATTTGTGTATATTAACACTCGGTAGGAGCGACAAAAACAGTAAAAATCGCCTAAAAATCATGTCTATGTCTACACTACTGATGCAAAAATTCCTGTTATAAAAGTAAGTTAGCCCTTGTGAATAATCTTTATCTTTATTCAGTTAATTGTTCGCACCAGCCTTTACACCCGTCAACTTTAAGCGTGAGAAAACGATTAATTGACATTGTTGGAGCCATTGTGGGGCTGATTATTACATTTATGGTAGCAATTCCCGTGGCAATTGCTACCTTTATTCATGAGCCAAGTCCAATATTTTATTCCCAAATTCGCTGTGGTTTGAACGGAAAAACTTTCCGCATGTGGAAATTCCGTTCCATGATCGTCGATGCCGATAAACTCAAGCATTTGGTTGAAAACCAAGCCAAAGGTCACATCTTTAAATCTGTTGACGATCCTCGCATTACTAATGTGGGTAAATTTTTGCGGCGTACTAGCTTGGACGAATTACCCCAATTTTGGAATGTTTTATTAGGAGACATGAGTTTAGTTGGTACTCGCCCACCGACTCTTGATGAAGTCACGCATTACGATCCACACCACTGGGACAGATTGCTAGTCAAACCAGGCATTACTGGAGAATGGCAGGCTAATGGACGTTCTAGTATTACAGACTTTGAAACCATTGTCAAGATGGATATAGATTATCAACGCAAGTGGTCTGTAACTTATGATCTGAGTCTGATTATTAAAACTATCTGGGTAGTATTGAAAAAGACTGGTGCTTATTAAATTGGGCATTGGGCATTGGGAGAGAGATTTTTATCCCTTGACGCCACTACCTGTTTCTGTGGGTACAATGTAACGTTGTAAAAACAAAAATAATAATAATACTGGGGCGATCGCAATTACTGAACCAGCAGCTACCAACCGCCAGTCAAGGGAAAATGTCCCTGCTAGCTTTGCGACTCCCAAGGGAAGAGTATATAAATTTTCGTCTTGGATGACAATTAAAGGCCACAAAAAATCACTCCAAGCACCAATGAATACAAAAATAGCTAAAGTTACTAGTGCTGGGCGAACTGCTGGTAACATTATATGCCACCACAAACCTAACTCGGAACTGCCATCCATTCGGGCGGCTTCTTCTATCTCTTTGGGGACACTCATGAAAGCTTGGCGCAACAGAAAAATACCAAAGGCAGAAGCTAAACTCGGAAAAATCATCCCTAAATAACTATTTGTCAAACCCAACTTGACTGTCAAAATATACAGGGGAATCATCACGATTTGGAAGGGAATCATAATCGTGGAGACGATCGCTACAAAAATCCAGTCTCGCCCCACAAACGACAATCTTGCCAATGGATAGGCAGCTAAAGCGCAAAACAGCAGATTTAAGCCCACAGTCAGCACTGACACCAAAGTACTGTTATACAGGTATTGTCCAAAAGGTAGAGAGTTCCACACACTAGAGAAGTTATTTAGTGTTGGTTGAGTGGGCAATAACTGTGGCGGCGACTGAAAAATATTTTCCGTAGGCGATTTTAAGGATGTACTAATTAGCCATAGTAAAGGAAAGAGCATCACCAGTGCGATCGCTCCTAATAGCGCATACATTAGCAGACTTTGCGATCGTGATTTTTTCCAGTTCAGCATTTGATTAATAAGGGAAATTATCTTTTCTGAAAGATTTTTGCACAGTAAGCACAAAAATCAGCAAAATGATTGCGAATTTTATTTTATAATTTAACAGGATGTCAACAGTCACGCTACTTGCTGTTTATTTGGAAAAATATCTAATGTATGTCTAGCTCTAGTTTTTTGCCCGTCGTTTCAACATTAAATGAATCATCACTGTGTAAATCATAGACTCACTCATCTCTGGTAAAAGTTCGTAATCCTGACTCAAGCGACGATATTGATTCCACCACTCGAATGTACGATCAATAATCCAGCGCTTAGGTAATATTTTAAATCCTGGCTCATGTCTACCATACTCAATGTTCGCATAAATATAATCTAATATCTTATGCTACCTCTTACTGTTGGTGACCCGATTCCCTGGTTCATTCTTCCCTCAACTTCAAATCCAACCTTTCACTTTAATTCGGTTGGCGGATACCGTAGTATTTTGTTTTTTTTCGGAAGTTCTAAAAATAACTATATTCGGAAGATTATTGATGAGTTATCTCATCGACAGCAGCAGTTGGCTGAGTATCAAGTGCCATTTTTTGGTGTGAGTATAGACCCAGATGACACTTTCCTAGCAGAGTTAATACAGAATAAAACTTATTTCAAATTCCTTTGGGATTTTGAACGAAAAGTCAGTTTACAATACGGTATTTGTCAATCCAGTAATCAGGCAGGCAACGAACTGCAATATAGACCAACAATTTTTGTTTTGGATGAAAATCTACGAGTTATAAAGGTTTTGCCAATCTTAGCCACAACTCAACCTTGGGAGCAAGTATTTGAGTTTATCAATAGCTTACCTGCAATCTCACAAAATATTCTAGCAGCCAGACAAGCACCTGTTTTATTTATACCCAATGTGCTGAATCAAAGCTTTTGTCAACATTTAATTCATTTGTACGAAGCAGATGGTGGTCAGGATTCTGGCTTCATGCGAGAAATCGATGGCAAAACAATCGCAGTCTATGACTATGAATTTAAAAAACGCCGAGACTATTTAATTTCTGATCCTCAACTATTAAAGCAAATGAATGAAATGATCATACGGCGGGTTAAGCCAGAAATTGAGAAGGTGTTCCAGTTTAGCATCACTCGTTTTGAACGCTACCTGATATCCTGTTACGAAGCAACTGATAAAGGCTTCTTTAATCGTCATCGTGATAATACTACCAAAGGTACGGCGCACCGACGATTTGCTATGTCGCTGAATCTCAATACTGGAGCTTACGAAGGCGGAGAACTACGATTTCCAGAGTATGGACTCCAGCTTTATAGTCCCAATGTGGGAGAAGCGGTGATTTTTTCTTGCTCTCTACTGCATGAAGCTACTCCTGTCACAAGTGGACGGCGTTTTGTTCTCCTGTCGTTCTTTTACAATGATCAAGATGCCCAGTTACGGGAAGAAAATAGCAAATACGTTGTACTCGATAATACTGATGGTGATTAGAAGTAAAAAAAGTTTGTAGTCTCGACAAAAGTTTTGGTTGCACAACTAATAACTTTCATACATCAAATCAGCAACGCCAAAAATTGTATCTAATCTAGTGGGCTTATAGCCTATCATTATCCTGAATCCTTCAGCCTTTGCGAGTCAATCCGGTTTCGGTAGAAACAGCTTGTAGTGGTTTATCCCAAAGTTCAATCGGTATTTGGGACAAATAGGCAAAATCAAAGACAATTCCGATAGTCGGCTTTGTCTGCCACTGCGGTAAACTGAGCAAGCGATCGTAATATCCGCCGCCATAACCCAAACGATATCCTTGATAGTCACAAGCTACACTGGGGACGAGAATCAAATCTACTTCGCCCGGATCTAAGATTGGAGCGTCGGGGTGTGGTTCAGTAATACCATAAGCGCCATTTTGCACAGAATCATTCGGTGCCCAAATATGCCAATATATGGATTTATCAACGCAGCGAGGAAATCCCCAACGGTATTTGGTGTTTGCAAATAGTGGACTGAGGTCAGGTTCTTGACGAAAGCTGAAATAAGCGAGTATTGTTTTTGCTTGGGTAAACAAAGTAGAGTTTTGTAAATGAGAGCATAAGCGATCGCTTTTTTCTCTCCACTCTCCAACGGACATTGATTGACGTGTTTTAAGTAAAGTGCGGCGTAGTTCTGCTTTATTTAGTTGATGATAGGACTTACGCATTGACAGGAAAGACCAAATATGTGTAATTGGAAAAACCACATCTGTTGTAGGGGCAATTTATGAATTGCCCCTACAGCTTTGTCCATGAAAATTTATACAAAGAAGCTGGGCGATGCCCAGCTTCTACCACCCTACATTCACTAATACATCGTTATGCAGCGTGTTGACGATACCACTCAATGGTATTCTTTAGCCCTTTCTCAAAGCTCACCTGAGCCGTGAAATTAAAGGCTTGCTTTGCCCTTTCAGTATCTAAACAACGGCGGGGTTGACCATTAGGCTTGTCAGTTTGCCAAACAATTTCACCCTTAAACTCCATCAATTCGCAGATTAGAGTTACTAAATTAAGGATGGAGATTTCCTCACCCGTTCCTAAGTTAACTGGTTCCGATTCGTTATAGAATTGAGTCCCCATAACAATCCCCCGCGCCGCATCTTCTGAATACAGAAACTCGCGCGTAGGACTGCCATCACCCCAAACTGGAAGTAGCTTTTCTCCGTTAATTTGGGCTTCGTGAACTTTGCGAACTAATGCTGGAATAACGTGGGAACTTCCAGGGTCAAAGTTATCTTCTGGGCCATATAAATTCACTGGCAGTAGGTAAATCCCATTAAAACCGTACTGCTGGCGATAAGATTGCAATTGGACTAAAAGTGCTTTTTTAGCAATTCCGTAGGGGGCGTTGGTTTCCTCTGGGTAGCCATTCCAAAGGTCATCTTCTTTGAATGGCACTGGAGTGAATTTAGGATAGGCGCAGATTGTGCCAACACAAACGAATTTTTGTACTCCAGCTTGATAGGCAGCGTGAATTAGCTGGGTTCCCATGATCAAGTTATCGTAGAACAACTCTGCGGGTTTTTCGCGGTTCAAACCGATACCACCGACATGAGCTGCTAGGTGAATAATTATGTCTTCCTGGTCAACTGCACGTTGGCTATTTTCCCAAACACGCAAATCGGAATCGTGCGATCGCGGTATTGTAATCTTCTCACGATCAGCCCCTGCTTTACACAGTTGATCGATCACCTGACGACCTAGAAACCCCGACCCACCAGTGACCAGAATACGTTGATTTTTTAGTTCTAAGGCGGTCATATTTTTATTCTCTGTGGTGCGAATCAGAAGTGCAAAGCGCCCAGTTCTTGACGAACAGTCGCAATGTCATGTGGAAATTGCGAACCATTTCCATTGGGTGAAGTATGACCCAATGCTTGTAAATCTGCTTCTACCATTAGGGAAACTAGTTCTTCAAAGGTTATTGATGGTGTCCAGCCCAACTTCTGCCGTGCTTTGGTAGAATCGCCAATCAATAACTCTACCTCAGATGGACGGAGGTAACGCTCATCAAACTCTACATAATCTTGCCAATTGAGATTCACATAACTAAATGCCAGTTCCAAAAACTCCCGTACCGAGTGAGTTTCTCCAGTAGAAATTACGTAATCCTCTGGCTGGTCTTTCTGCAACATCAACCACATAGCTTTGACGTAATCTTTTGCATAGCCCCAATCTCGCTTGGCGTCTAGATTACCCATATAAATTTTTTTCTGCTTACCAGCAACGATACCAGCCACTGCTCTAGTAATTTTGCGAGTTACAAAGGTTTCACCCCGCCGTGGTGACTCGTGGTTAAAAAGTATGCCGTTACAAGCAAACAAATCATAAGACTCACGATAATTTACAGTTTGCCAGTGGGCGTAAACTTTCGCACAGGCATAGGGACTGCGGGGATAAAAGGGCGTTGTCTCAGTTTGAGGTATTGCTTGTACTAAACCGTACATTTCTGAAGAACCCGCCTGGTAAAATCGCACCTGAATTCCGGTACGCTGTTGGTAGTCTCGAATTGCTTCCAACAGACGTAGCGTCCCCATTCCTACAGCATCCACCGTATATTCTGGTGAATCAAAGCTGACTCTGACATGGGATTGAGCGCCGAGGTTGTAAATCTCTACTGGCTTGACTTCTTCTAAAATACGCCGCAAGGTCGTACCATCCGTCAAGTCACCATAGTGCAGAAACAACCGCACTCCCTCTTTGTGGGGGTCTTCGTAAATGTGATCGATGCGGTCTGTGTTGAAGGTAGAAGTTCGGCGAATAATGCCATGAACCTCATAACCTTTTTCCAACAAAAACTCACTTAGATATGAACCATCTTGACCAGTAATACCAGTAATCAACGCTCGCTTCTGTTGCGTCATGCTCAATTATCCCTTATTGTCTTTAATTAAAAAGTTACAGGCAATCTGATACAACCTAGCAGCTAATCGCTGAATTGCCTAATGGGAAACCTACGAGTTCTTGTTGTTAGGAGACTTTTCCCCTAAATAAATATACTTAATAAAAAGCAATTTAACACGTAAGATTAACCTTAGATAGATGAAGATTGTTTAATTATGTATATTTTTTTGAGATCAAGATTCTTTTTTTGTATGTTGTTTTTTGTCAAAACTTCATATATCTCTGGTTTTGTGAAGACTGAATAAAATAAGTATTTTAAATTAGACTTCTGGCAAAAATCCGAATAAGAGCAAAACGAACCACAGATGCACACTCAGAGGATGTTTGAAAAGTCAAAATATATACTCAAAACCTCTCTCCTGCTCTTGAAAGGCTTTGAAACCCTCATTCCCTTGTAGGCACGGGGGTTAGGTTCTGAGGTTTTTGGTGTTTCATAACAATACTTTTAAAACATCCTCTCAGAGAAGTGTGAGCTAGGTAGAAAGACATAAATATAGATAACTATATAAACAAAGATGAACAGTCGTTTAGTCTGACGGCAAGAATTGGTACTTAGGGGCATTAACTGCCCCACAGAATTGACCCTAAGTAGTTACTCAGTATGCCCCGTTATTTTTGGGCAGAATGACCACATCAACAGTTTTCAAGATGATCCATAAATCAAGCCAGAAATTCCTAAATTTCACATAATGCAGGTCTATTTGGACTCGCCGAGGGTAGGGAATGTCATTACGCCCAGACACCTGCCACAAACCAGTAATTCCTGGACGGATTGTTAAAATCTCATCAATGTGACAACCGTATTTTGGCAGCTCTTCTGCTACTAAGGGTCGGGGGCCGACTACACTCATGTCCCCTTTTAAAACGTTCCAAAACTGGGGAAATTCATCTAAGCTAGTAATTCGCAAAAATCGACCAATTTTGGTAATCCGGGGGTCTTGTTTCAGCTTAAAACTGCTCTCAAATTCTTGTCGCAGCTGGGGCGATGTTTCCATCATTTGCACGAGGATTTCGTCCGCATTGCTCACCATTGTTCGGAATTTAATACAATTAAACGCTTTGTAATTTTTCCCTACCCGTTCGTGGACATAAAAAATTGGACCTTCTGAGCTGAAAGCAATCAGCAAGGCCAAGATTAAGTAGACCGGGAAGAACAAAATTAACACCGACAGCGAAAACACTATATCGAACAGTCGCTTGGCAAACTCTCCGTTTAAACCCTGAAAAGATAAACCTTTGGGTTTAACTTTTGGCGTCTTTGTTTTTTGACCGCGTTTTAAGAAAGTACGCGTAGACGCTCTAGTGTCTTGCCGTACGCCTCGCTTGCCGGAGAGGAGTGAGCTCTGGGCAGTCATCATACTCCTTAATAATCCACACCACACATAGTCCCAATATTAAAGCCAAAATGAGGTGCTTCTGGGGGGAAATTGCCAAAAGCCTAAAAAAATAAGACATTAACCAAGACCATCATTCCAAAAACGGTCTTTTTTCGTTGCACTTGTTTACAAAATCTAGATAACGAGCTGCAAAGATTTGCGGTGAAAACTGCGCGGCGTGCGATCGCATATACTCGGAACTGAACGAACCCTCATACACCTCAAACTTTTCTACTGCCTCCACTAAAGCCGCCTCTGTTTGCGTCCTGAAGAATATACCTGTCCCTGTATCCCCACAAGAGCGAATATCTCGCACTGTTTCTAAAGCACCCCCTGCACCGTAGGCAATCACTGGCGTGCCACAAGCCTGTGCTTCCACTAGGGCAATACCAAAATCTTCACAAGCTGCATACACGAACGCCTTAGCCCTAGACATATATTTTTTTACCACATTATCGGGTTGCCATCCCAGTATTTGGATATTGGAGTTTGCCATCTCGCGAATCTTTTTCATTTCATCTCCTGTACCAATTACTACTAATGGTCGTTTTAGTTGATTAAAAGCGTTGACAATCAACGATACTTGCTTGTAACTCACTAACCGGGAAACTGTCAGGTAAAAGTCATCTTTCTCAGACAGAAATGGAAATTCCGCAATATTCACTGGTGGGTAAATGACTGTTGCTTCTCGCCGATAGCAACGCCAAATCCGCCGAGCTGTATACTGCGAGTTGGCAATGAAGTAATCAACGCGATTGGCACTCAATACATCCCACTGGCGCAAACCATGTAATAAATATCGCGTCACCCACCCAGGTAAACCACTACCCAGTTTGCTATGACGCAGATAATCAAAGGTCAAGTCCCAGGCATAGCGCATCGGGCTGTGACAGTAGCAAATATGCATCTGTTCGGGAGTGGTAAGGATTCCTTTGGCAACAGCGTGAGATGAAGACAGAATTACGTCATAATGCCGCAAATCAAGTTGTTCAATTGCCAAAGGCCACAAAGGCAAGTATTTTTGTATACCGTTGCGGGCATAGGGAAAGTTCTGGAGAAACGTCTTGCCAATCTGACGCTTGTATAAATAACTTTCTCTATTGCTGGATTCAAAATCGATCAGAGCATACAAATCAGCATCAATGTGATTCAAAATTTCTCGGACAACGAGTTCTGAACCACCGGTGGCTTTGGGTGTCAGCCACTCATGAACTAGAGCATATTTCAAGGGCACAGCTAAACAATTCAAAATTCAAAATTCAAAATTCAAAATTGAAGATAGTTTTCTTAGACTCCGACTGAAAAGTTTCTCCTTGTGATTAATTAACAGGAAGCGTCCCAGATTAGCAAATGGGACGCAATCTTTCTTTCAGAGGTTCCAGATAGATGCTGTAACCTGATAACCTCAGATTGGGCATGGGCATTGGGCATTGGGCATTGGGCATTGGGCATTGGGTATTGGGCATTGAGCATTGGTTATTCTCATTGTCTCCCTCATCTCCCCCACTCCCCACTCCCCACTCCCCACTCCCTTAACAACAACTGATATAGAAAGGGGAAATTTATGCGAATTCTAATTATGGGTGGTACTCGGTTCATTGGTGTGTATTTGACTCAACTACTAGTGGAACAAGGACACGAGGTGGTGCTGTTCAATCGTGGGAATCGGTCAGCACCTCCTTTACAGGGAGTAGGACAAATTATAGGCGATCGCACGGATGCTACCCAATTAAAAGCAAAATTATCGCCAGAAAATTTTGATGTCATTTTTGACAATAATGGGCGGGAACTGACTGATACTCAACCACTGGCAGAGATTTTTCAAGACCGAGTGCAACATTTTGTGTATATGAGTTCTGCGGGGGTGTATCTCAAATCTGACCAATTGCCCCACATAGAAGGTGATCCAGTAGATCCCAAAAGTCGCCACAAGGGTAAACATGAAACAGAGGCTTACCTGACTCAAGTGGGATTGCCCTTTACCTCTATTCGTCCTACTTATATTTACGGCCCTCGTAATTATAATGAGTTGGAAGGCTGGTTTTTTGACAGAATTGTGCGCGATCGCCCGATTCCCATTCCCGGAAATGGCCTGCATATTACGCAGCTAGGTCATGTAAAAGACTTAGCACAAGCAATGACTCAGGTTTTGGGTAATAAACAAGCAATAGGAGAGATTTATAATATCTCTGGCGATCGCTTTGTCACTTTTGATGGTTTAGCCCGTGCTAGTGCTGTAGCTGCTGGCAAATCACCCGATGCTGTAAAAATCGTCCATTACGACCCGAAAAAGTTTGATTTCGGCAAGCGCAAAGCTTTTCCGATGCGAGTGCAGCATTTCTTTGCTTCGGTGAACAAAGCGCAAACAGAATTAAACTGGCAACCTGAATATGATTTAATTTCCGGGCTGAATGACTCCTTAGAAAATGATTATTTGGCTAATGCAAAAGACAAAGCCGAAGTAGATTTCTCTGTAGATGAGGAAATTTTAAAAGCCTTGTGAGTCAAGATGTTTAGGGGCACATCGCTGTGTGCCTCTACTGATGCGATCGCATTTTCATAACTCATCAGGGTTAACGCCTAACTCTCGCAGTTGTGCTGCTAATCTGTTAGCACGTTGACTTTCTCGTTCGAGGGCTGTGGAAAGCCAATTCCCGGATGCATCATACCAACGTAGCCACAATCGCTCAATTCCTTGGTAAGAACCTTGCCAAAGTCCTAAGCCCAATTCCAAACCCGGCATCCACACCCGTGGGGTAGTCAAGTCCAATTCACTGTAGCGGTCTGCAACTAATTGGAATGCTTGGAGTTTGTCAGTGTAGCGGTCAAACACAATGTAGTAAGGAACTCGCAAAATCCGCTCATAAACTTCCCATTTGGTCGGGGGTTGGTTAATCTCCCGCAGAGTTTGTCCTAAGTCTTCTTTTTCAGTGCCAGGAGAAAGCAATTCTACCACTACAAAAGGAGCAACCCCTTCTTGCCAGATAACATAACTGAGACGCAAGTTTTGCTGTTCGTAGAGACGCGAAACTCCCACAGCAGCAAACCAGTCCGGGCGTTTATACCACAGTGTATGCCGGAGGTCATAGTAAAGGTTTAAGTCGGTGGCAACAAAAACCTCCTCTGCTGGATAGTTAGGTGGATAGAAGGTTTCGCGCAGAAGTTGGGGTTGAAAAAGGTGAAATTCGTCAGGCAAACCAGAGTCCTCCGGGCATTCACTGGGAAGATCATACATGGTAGGTAAGACTTCTTTGGGGGAGAGAGGCGGGTCTGTTTGGTACATAAGGGGAATCTTGACCGACTAACTTTAAGTTAACGGATCAGGACAAAGGTTTGGCGAAAGTCAAGTCCACTGAAACTACTTTCTGTAAATGGTGTTGTTGGTTGATAAAATGAACGAGTTGCAATATCCACTCTACAATGTTCTAGAAGCCCGTGCCCGTTTAGGCGAAAGCCCCATCTGGGACTCTACCAAAAACCTACTGTACTGGGTCGATATTTATAACCATCGGGTGCATCAATTTCATCCTGCTACGGGGAAAAACTGCTTTTTTGATGTGGGAGATGTCGTAGGCGCGATCGCAACAGCAGGTGCAGATAGATTAATTATGGCGCTGCGTCATCACCTAGCATTTCTCAACACCCAGACAGGTGAAGTTACCCCCATTTTGGAGATTGAAGGAAATCTGTCAGATAACCGTCTTAATGATGGCAAATGCGACTCTCAAGGCCGCTTTTGGTTTGGCTCAATGTGTTCTTTAGAAAAACCCCAGGCTAGCCTCTATCGCTATGACCCTGACAATTCATTGCATGTCATAGAAATAGGATTAACTATCTCTAATGGTCTGGGGTGGAGTCCTGACGAAAAGACGTTTTACTTGACAGATTCCCCCCATAAAAAAATATACGCTTACGACTTTAATTCAGTAACAGGAAATATTAGTAATCGCCGTATTTTTGTTGATTTAACTAATGAATCATTCTATCCAGATGGGTTGACAATAGACAGTGAAGGATATATCTGGTCAGCTATGTGGGATGGATGGTGTGTGATTCGTTTCAACGCCAAGGGTGAAGAGATATTGCGGATAAAGCTACCTGTGCAATTGCCAACTAGCTGTACTTTTGGCGGCGACGATTTACAAACACTTTACATTACCACTGCTTCAGTTGGACTCAGCCAAGCAGAGATCGAAAAAAGTTTCTACTCTGGTGATTTGTTTGCTCTCCAAACTGATGTTACTGGATTATCTGCTTATAATTTTTAGGAGTTATAGCAATTTTCAGGTAATTAAACCATTGTGCTATTGTTTATTCTCTCCACAGTGCCACTTGCTGTTTTAGTTCTCTCATATCTAAATAATCGCTAGCAAAAGCTTTTCGTAAAAGTGGATGAGGAATAAATTTATCATACTTTTGAATTTCCGGTGCTTCTGAAGTACTGAGTAAATCTTCTGGGCTAATTCTTTGCTCACACAATGAAGCAATTTCACGATAAAGATATTTAAATTTATCTTTGCCTAATTTAATTGTTAAATAATAAGGATTTACTCCGCCAATACTTGTAATTTCCAACGATTCTCGACAGTAAGAGTTGAGTAATCTTTCTAAGGTGCGATAAGCAACCGTACCCATCCAGGGAAAAATGCAGCATTTACCTTTTTCCAATTGCAAGATATTTTGTTTATCTAATCCAACCTGTTGCACCAATTGGCGAACTTTACGTAAACGTTGCAAAGCATTTTTTTGCAAATAGCTGTACTCGACATTCTCAAATAAAACTTGCTGCATTCGTTGCAAAACTTTGGTATGAATAGTGCCACCACTACCACGCCAATAAATACTAGCTTTACCCTCGGCTTGTTTGACAAAAATAGCCTTCTTTTTAAAGTCAACTTCTACAACTTCCCAAGTTCTCCCAGCTAAAGTAAATTGATTGCCAACAGCAGGCGGCGTGACGATACTGCCAATTTCTGTTGCACCTTGCTTAACAATATATTCTTGTTGTTCAGCAAAAACAGCATAAAACTGAAATTTTCTCACAATCTTTTCTCCTGCCAAACCCAGGATTAATTTACCTTGCTCAGTATGCTGAATATGACCAATATCAATTAAATAGCGTAACAATAGTTGGAAATCCTCTTTGGAAATAGCAGCAAAGGGTGGCAGACTAAAAATTTGTTTAGCTAGTGCATTAGGTGAAATTTCCCCCGTTGCTGTTAAAATACTCATTGTTTGGTGATAAAGCAAACTCAAAGGATATTTAATCGCTCTGATTGGTTCAATCCATTGCTCCTCTAAATAAAGTTGAATGATAGCGATAGACTGCAAAAGTTGCCAGGGTATTTGCTCTGGTAGAGAAGCCTCTGGCAATGGTTTATCTTCAGCGCAGATAAAGCGCATATCGGCAGCTTCACCTCTTCTGCCACTACGTCCCAATCGCTGTAAAAAGCTAGCTACAGATAAGGGCGATTCTAACTGAATAACTCGCTCTAAATGACCGATATCTATGCCTAATTCTAAAGTCAGAGTGGCGGCGGTAACAGCTGGATTGTTGGGTTCACGCATCGCATTTTCAGCTGTTTGCCGCAAGCTAGCAGATATACTTCCATGATGCACATGATATATATCTGGTAGTCCTTGTTCGGTGGCAATTTTTCGCAATGATGCTATTACAGATTCGGTACGTGTCCGATTATTAGCAAATATCAGGCATTTGCGAGATTTGCTGAGGTTGAAAATATATTGTTCATCAGCTGTCGCCTCTGATTCATCTACTTCATCAGTAATATAAAAATGTTCTACAGCTAGTTTTATTTGGCGTTTTATCTCGTCAATTTGCGGTGTAATCACTGGCTTCTCTGTTCCAGAACGCAACCACTCTTCAGCTATTGAGTAATCACCAAGAGTTGCTGATAAACCAATACGGCGTGGTTGTTTTTGGGTCAACTTTGCTAAACGTTGTAATTGGCAAATAATTTGACAACCGCGTTCTGAACCCATAAAGGCGTGAATTTCATCAATGATTACAAATCTTAAATCACCAAATAAGCGAAGTAGGTCGTTATTTTTGTTAATTAACAAACTTTCTAGAGATTCTGGTGTAATTTGGAGAATACCTTGAGGATTCTTTAAAAGCTTGTTTTTTCGAGTTTGAGAAACATCACCGTGCCAGTGCCAAACTGGAATATCTGCTTCTTTGAGTAAGTCGTTGAGGCGCTCAAATTGATCATTAATTAAAGCTTTGATTGGACTAATATATAATGCCCCGATAGTTGCAGCCGGGTTAGTATGTAATAGAGTCAAAACTGGCAGAAAGGCTGCTTCTGTTTTACCCGCAGCAGTTGCAGCAGTAACTAGCAAGTGAGCATCAGTGTCAAATATAACTTGACAAGCGGCAATTTGAACTGGTCGCAATTCAGTCCACTGGTGATGATAAATATATTCTTGGATGAAGGGTGCAAGTCGGCTAAAGGCATCGCTCATGTTTTTTATGAATAATTAGTAACAGGTAATGAATTGACTACTAAATTATTACTGATTATTTATTACACCAACAAATTTGAAATAATATCATATTAAGCGACGTGAACATTAAAGAATCGCTTACATAGCTGTAAGATGTGATGGGCAATTAGGTGAATCTCTTTAGGGCTTACGCACGAGTTACGGAATAACGAACCGCAGAGGCGCAGAGGGCACTGAGAAATCAGAGTTTGAGAGATATTTTACGTAAGTCCTACTCTTAATTAAGTGGGATTTTAGAAAATATTGTCGATTTTTCCTCCTATTGACTCACGGCAGATTAACATCTGTCAGTCAAACTGAAGTAATAGGGGTAAGTATATAATCAGGCAAAAACCATGAATAAGTATAAGGAAATTTTACGTGTCGTCCTTGCTATATCCATCATTGTAGTTGGAGTGACACACTTTGTTATTCCAGAACCCTATGTCAAAATTATGCCACCGCAACTTCCTTACCCTTTAGGATTAGTTTACCTCAGTGGCTTTTATGAAATTTTGGGTGGTATCGGTTTATTAGTCCCGCCTGTAAGTCAAGCTGCTGCTTGGGGACTTATTGCTCTTTTTATTGCGGTTTTCCCTGCCAATATCAACATGGCGGTTAATCATATTCAGCTAGAACATATACCAAACTCACCTTGGGTACATGTAGTTAGACTTCCCTTTCAAGCAGTTTTAATTGCTTGGGCTTGGTGGTATACGAAATCTTCTGATTGGGAAAAACAAGCTTCTATCATTCCCAAGTCACTGATTCCCAAAGGACTAAAATTGAAATGAGTGCGTTTTTTATATCTGAAAATCATGCGCGTTGCAACTTTGTTTGGGATAACACTCTCGTTAGCAATAAGTATTGCAGGAGTTGCCGTGACGGTGACTCAAGCAGTGCAACTCAGAGATGGTATAGTCTACTTTGTCGAACCGCCGAAACTTGTGAAAGCGACAACTACTTACAAAGATGTGAATGTTTGGGGCGGGACTTATTATTTTACTATTAATGTGCCGGAGAATGCTGGAGAATCCCTTCAGAAGGTAACGATCGCACAAAAGGAGGGAGTAGAAAACATCGACTACAATCTTAATGATACCCGTGCTTTTGTCGGAACGAGCGATCGCAAGGAAACGCAACTTCCACTAGGGCCAGTCACAAATGAGCGCGAGACACGCACGGTTTCTGTGAACTTTGACCCGCCTGTAACTCCGGGACAGACAATTACAATCGCCCTCCGCCCTGTGAGTAATCCCAGCTTTTCTGGTGTCTACTTATTAGGTGTCACAGCGTTCCCGGTGGGTGAAAAATCCCACGGCCAATTTCTGGGCTTTGGACGGTTTCAGTTCTACAGCAATAGGGGAAGCTGGTTTCCATAGGCTGCATTACGTCAATATCGAAAAAATAGAATTAGTGCGCGTATAAGGAAAGTGTTTTTATGAGCATCCCACTTGTAGAGCAGCCTACAGAAGAAAAACTGGTAACTCTCAAGGATGTTTCTTGGGAGCAATTCAAAGGGATTGAGGCACAACTTCAAGACAACCGCAATGTCAGACTGTCTTATTTGTCAGGAATCTTAGAAATTATGTCGCCCATTGGAGATAAACATGAAAAAGTGAAAAGTACTATTGGCTTGCTATTAGAAGCTTACATGAAAGAGTTGGGCATCCGGTTTTATAGACGTGGTGGTTTCACTCTAGAAGAACCTAGCTATACTTCTGGTACACCAGATGAGTCTTACAGTATTGGTACTGAAAGGGGAGTTCCTGATATTGTTATTGAAATTATCGTCACCAGTGGAACCATTAACAGGAAGGAGTTATACAAGCCCAAAAAAGTGCCGGAAGTTTGGTTTTGGAAATCTAATGAAATAAATATATTCGGTCTTAGCGAGAGTGGCGAGTATGAAGAAGTAAACCGGAGTGGGTTTTTTCCAAATTTAGATCCCGTTTTATTGCTGCGTTATATCGCAATGCCTGACCAGTACGATGCTATTATTCAATTTGAGCAAGTGATCCGAAATCAATAAATATTTATCCCCAGATTATTTGCAAATTCAAAATAAACCCTGGTAAGATATCTTCTCCTGATAATTCTTGTGGAGATTCTAATATTTCTATCGGTTGACCAAGACGATAAATTTGTACCTGACGCATTTTCGGATTAATTAACCAACCTAATTTAACTCCGTTATCGATATATTCCTGCATTTTATCTTGTGTTTCTCTCAAAGTATCGCTTGGTGACATTAACTCTAAAACAAAATCTGGGGTAATTGGAGGGAACTTTTCTTTTTGTTCAGGTGTGAGTGCATCCCATCGCTCTTGTCTAATCCAAGCAACATCAGGAGAACGATTTGCACCATTGGGAAGTTTAAAGCAGGTGGAAGAATCAAAGCAAACTCCTAACTGAGTTTGGCGATTCCAAATCACAAAATCAGCATTAATTTCTGAGTTCAAATTTCCAGTTTCTCCGCCTGTAGGTGGCATGATTAGGAGTTCTCCGGCTGCATTGCGTTCAAATTTGACTTCAGGATTTTGCCGACACAACTGATAAAATTGGTTATCAGTGAGTTCGATGATCGGGTTTAAGTTAATGGCGATCGCTGTCATAGTAATTATGTTGAGGATGACTAAATTTAATCGGGTGTGCCATCAGGGCTATTTCATTCTCATCTAGTCCGCCTCAGAATGAATTCACCAGTCTAATA
>NZ_JABXKM010000022.1 GCF_017115025.1 Nostoc sp. NOS(2021)
TGGCGGGGTGGGGTTCTTCGGGTTTAATAAGTAATCAAGCGGACATGATATAACTTCCGAATTTTGAGTTTAGAGGATGAAAGTAAGGTGGGCTATGCTCACCTTTATTTTTTGCCTTTGGTGAAAGATGATATTGCCTGAAAGATTATATGGCGATCGCCTTTTAAATTGATTTAATATCTTTAATATCTGGCGCTGCACCAATACCTACTCTTTGAATGGCGATGTCTACGACGGGTGTAGCTGCGGCAACTTTGCTCAATCTAAAGATTATTTAAAATATCATGAAATTGTAGTAGTATAGCACGAGCATTAACTATCTTTAACTACATCTGATTGTTAATGCTTTTAATAAAATCTACGAGATATACCGTGAACCTAACTATTTATTTCCTCCGTCACGGACAGACAGAATACAGTCGTAATAATTCCTTTTGCGGTTCCATAGACTCAGAACTTACCCCAGAAGGCTTGGGGATGGCAAAGGCTTTTACAGACGCATATAGTTCTATTCTTTGGACAGCAATATTTTCCAGTCCAATGCAGCGAACTATATTTACAGCAAAACCCTTATGTGAAGCAAGAGGGATGGAACCACAACTCAGAGATGGTTTGAAGGAAATTAACTATGGCAAGTGGGAAGGAAAAACGCCAGAAGTAATTAGCCGTGAATATCACGATGATTATATTCGCTGGTTAGCCGATCCCGCTTGGAATGCGCCAACTGGTGGAGAAATGGCAGTTACAATTGCTTCTCGCGCTATGCAGGTAATTGAAGAAATCAAGCGTCTTTACAGCAGTGGTAATGTGTTAGTAGTTTCCCACAAGGCAACTATCAGAATTATTCTGTGTAGTTTACTGGGGATTGATGTGGGACGCTTCCGTTTTCGTTTGGGATGCCCTGTTGCTTCGATCAGTATTGTAGAATTTACCTCACATGGGCCGCTGTTAAAGGTTTTGGCAGACCGTACTCATTTGGATGAGCATTTGCGAAATTTACCAGGAACGTGAGGGGAGTTAGGAGTTAGGAGTTATGAGTTATCGTAAATCAAAGGGTTTAAGACCCCTAGCTCTACAGGTAACGTCAGTTTCAGTCGGGGTTTAAATCCCCGTCTGAAAATGTCTTTAATTTTGAATTTTGAATTTTGAATTTTGAATTGTTAATATTTTTCCCTTGTTGCCCCTCACTCTCTGGCTCAGTATATTTGCAGTCAACGTTTATCCCAATTTTTATTTCAAGTTTTGCCGATGTCATCTGCCTATCTGCTAGTATCTCACGGAAGTCGCGATCGCCGCCCAGAAATTGCTATGCAGCAACTAGCAAAGCTGGTATGTAAGAAATTACCAAAAAACTACAATTCATCAAATAGCGAACATCTGGTTGGCATAGCTACTTTGGAAATGAGTCCTCAGCCTTTACATGAGCAGATTCAACAATTTGCCAAGAGTGCTTTTGGCGATGCCTGGGTTGGGCTACGCCTACGCGGAGTGTCTCAAAACGAAAATCGCCTCAAAATTGTACCGCTATTTCTGCTACCGGGAGTGCATGTCATGACAGATATTCCAGCGGAAGTAACACTAGCACAACAGGCTGTTGGTCAAGACATGATGATTGAGTTGCAACCATACTTAGGCTCTCACCCCAATTTAGAGAAATTGCTGGCAAAGCAAATAGCTGCTATAAAAGCAGAAGCATGGATTCTATTAGCTCATGGTAGCCGTCGCCCAGGTTCACAAGAAACTGTGTTAGCAATGGCGGCAAGTTTGGGATCTGTGGCTGCTTATTGGGCTGGGCCTCCTAGTTTAGAATCACGGGTGAAAGAGTTGGTAGCTGCTGGTTATCGGGAAATTGCAATTTTGCCATACTTTTTATTCGCTGGTGGAATAACCGATGCGATCGCCGCCTCAATCGAGGAGCTAAAATTACAATTTTCGGCGGTGAATTTCCAACTAGCAGAGCCACTGGGAGCAAGTGCAGAATTAGCCGAGCTAATTTGGGATTTAACAGATAGATGAACCGCACAGAAAAACAGGAGAGCAAGTATTTGGGAAAGGTTTATTTAGTCGGTGCGGGGCCAGGAGATCCAGGACTAATAACCTTGAAGGCGAAAGGTTTATTAGAATGTGCAGATGTAGTTATCTATGATGCCTTAGTCAGTCCGGCAATTCTGGCAATGATTAATCCCCAAGCAGAGCAAATTAATGCTGGTAAGCGGAGGGGGAAACATTCGCTGTTCCAGTCAGAAACAACTCAATTGCTGATTGAGAAAGCGCAGGATAATGCAATTGTGGTGCGGCTAAAGGGTGGCGATCCGTTTATTTTTGGTCGCGGTGGCGAAGAGATGGCAGAATTAGTCAAAGCTGGAATATCAACGGAAGTTGTGCCGGGTATCACATCGGGGATTGCAGCCGCCGCCTATGCAGGTATCCCTTTGACTCATCGGCTATATAGTTCTTCAGTGACATTTGTTACTGGTCATGAGGCTGCGGGTAAGTATAGACCGATAGTAAATTGGAGTGCGATCGCCCACGGTTCCGAAACCATTGTAATTTATATGGGAATTCACAATCTACCTTATATTGTGGAACAATTAAGTCTGGCTGGGTTGAATTTAGAAACGCCCATTGCTTTGGTGCGCTGGGGTACGCGACCAGAACAAGAAGAATTGATTGGTACTTTAGAAACAATTGTCAAACAGGTAGAGCAAACTGGATTTGGTGCCCCTGCGATCGCAGTCATTGGACAAGTAGTAAATATGCACAGTATTTTGTCTGCTTGTCGTCCAGTTTGATGATTTGCACAAAAAAAGAAAAATTATCAGTGTAGAGAAAGCCGTTTAAATGGTGGAGTTTTGCTTTCCAGTCTCTTTAAGTTTCTCGAATCCAAAATGCCAATCCTCCTCCCCTACCGCGAGCTGCAATCAAATCTTCCGTCACTGAAAAGAAGGCAAAGAAGGGTAGTTTAGTTATGGGCTGATTGTAGAAATCTTCTATTTTAACTTTACCAAAACGGATTGGTCTGTTGTAAACAACACGACCAAACAGACTGATAAGCATGTGGTTAAAGTCAAACGCCAATAAATTTTTCTGACTTGAATATTGTACTGGCCCCGTGAGCTTTAACAAAACTGGGCCATATTCAACCTGATTAACAATTTCGCCTCTGCCTGAATCCTCTGACAAAGTGGGATTAAAGGAAACATGGACTGTTATAAACTTGGCTACATAGAAACCCTTGTCTAATAGAATTCCCCCGCGCTCTCTGACTTTCTGAGTGCCAGTCACAAAGGAAAGTTGCCATTTACCTAAAAGGGACTCAAACGGATAAGTTAATTGTTGCTGCTTGGCAGATTTTTCTGCTTGTAGCAAGGCATTTACTAATATTTCAGCACTAGGGCGTGTGCCTCTGGGTTCTCGATACGCAGCCGCAGCATGGGATAGCACGGTAACAAAGTCAAATGTCGCTATAGATGTCAAATCAGCTGTCATGCAGGCACTCTGGATTTAACTATTTCTTTGCTTTTGTGAAGATTGTACCGTTATCGGGAGTCGGGAAGAAATATTTTCCTGGTTTGTTGTGAGATTTTACCGGGATTGAGTCCCAAAAACTATCAACCTCTGGTTGGTGGACTGCTGCCCAATTGGAGTAAGCTGTTCCACATTTAACTTGCATAATTAGGGCGCTCATGTTGCCCACCCCACAAGAGTTATGCTTAATTTGGTTATGCAAATTAGATATTTTTCAACTTATAGGCAGCAGCCCCTAGATGGGCATTTCTATGCAGAATATGGGAAGAAGATCATGTCATGTCACCTTGACAGGGCTAATCCTGCCTCTCCTCCGTAGAGTGCCTCTTGACCTTTGGCTCTTGTTAATGTCCAAATTCTGTGACAATAGTTAACAATAAGCCGGAATACTGAATCTAAACTACTCATGAGCCAGAGTTCTCAAAACACCCCTTTACCACCCAAACCCGTTCAATCATATTTCCATTGGTTATACGCTTTCTGGAAATTCTCTCGCCCTCACACGATTATTGGTACAAGTCTGAGTGTTTTAGGTTTATATTTAATTGCGATTGCCATTAGTAATCGTACTAATTTCCTATTCCCTACTCCCTACTCCCTACTTCCTGTCTTAGGTGCATGGATTGCTTGTTTGTGTGGAAATGTCTACATTGTGGGGCTAAATCAATTAGAAGATGTTGATATTGACAAGATTAATAAGCCTCATTTACCGTTGGCATCAGGTGAGTTTTCCCGACAGACGGGGCAATTAATTGTTGCTTTGACTGGGATTTTGGCGCTAGTTGTGGCGTGGCTAACTGGGCCATTCTTATTGGGTATGGTAGCAATTAGTTTGGTCATTGGTACTGCTTATTCTTTACCGCCAATTCGCTTGAAACAGTTTCCATTTTGGGCAGCGCTATGTATTTTTTCGGTGCGCGGCACGATTGTGAATTTAGGATTGTATTTGCATTATAGTTGGGCGCTGAAACAAAGCCAAGTAATTCCGCCCGTGGTGTGGGTGCTGACGTTATTTATCTTGGTGTTTACCTTTGCGATCGCGATCTTTAAAGATATACCAGATATGGAAGGCGATCGCCTCTATAATATCTCTACTTTCACGATCAAACTCGGTTCGCAAGCTGTGTTTAATCTGGCTCTTTGGGTGATAACTGTCTGCTATCTGGGAATAATCCTAGTTGGTGTGCTACGTATTGCCTCAGTTAACCCCATATTTCTGGTAATTGCTCATTTAGCGCTGCTAGTTTGGATGTGGTTGCGGAGTTTCGCAGTAGACTTACAAGATAAAAGTGCGATCGCTCAATTCTACCAATTTATCTGGAAACTCTTTTTTATGGAATATCTAATTTTTCCTCTCGCCTGCTTTTTGGCTTAGACAATGCTAGAAACTTTTCCCACTAGTTCTATTATCGCTGCTCTTGTAGTTGTTCTCAGTCTGTCAATCCTTGGCTATTTCGCTTGGAAAACTTTGATTACCTCAGACTTATTTCAAAAAGGAATCAATCTGGCTCAAGCAAAAGATTATCAAGGGGCAGAAGCAGCCTTTCGCAAAGTGATTTCCCTCAACTCTACTAATGATGTGGTGCGTTTGTTTTTGGGAGATGTTTTAAACCAGCAAGGCCAAGTAGAGGAAGCAACAGAATTATTCCGGGAAGTGATTCGCCGCAGTCCGAAAAATCCTGATGCTTACTTGCGTCTGGCAAATATTCTCATGCAGCAAGAGCGAGAAGAGGAAGCTAAAACTAACCTCCAACAAGCTAAAGATTTATTACAAAAACAGCGCCAACCTGAAAAAGCTAAAAAAATCACTCAACTGTTAGATAAAATGAGTGCTAAGTCAAGTGAATCTTCAGTTTAATGAGAATTGCGGAGATTAAATTTTCTTGTTCCGTCTCCTAATTTTTTTACCATTCCCATCATGATGGTGAGAATGGTTTTTATTTTGGAATTTACTAGTATCTGCCGTAATTATGTCCGCAATTTTTGCAAGTTTGACCACTCCCTTTATACGCCCTTACAATTGTTATAACTCCGCCAAAGCTACGCTTTTACTCCCCTAAGAGCTTGCTCTTAGGGGCTGGGGTGTTTTTATGATGGCAATTAGCCGAACTCGATATTACACGTAAACCAAGCAGATAAGGTAATAAAAATGCTGAAAAACAAGAATCTACTGGTAGCAGCTATTATCTGCTTGTGTTTGAGTAATGCTAGTACTGCCTTTGGTAAAGATGTTGGCGTTGTTTTATCAAAAATTGATGACTCCGCACAGCCCGCAGTTCCTCAGAACAAAAACGCAGTTGCTAACTTCGAGCAAGGAACCAATCTCTATAAACAAGGAGATTTAAAAGGAGCAGAGGCGGCTTTTAGGAAAGCAATTGCACTGGAACCGAACTTTGCACAAGCTTATATTGCTTTGGCAAATACTCTCGACGATCAAGGCAAACCACAAGAAGCGATCGCTCTTTACAAAAAAGCCATTAGCCTCGATCCTAAAGACTCTGAAGCATACTTTAATTTAGGTTTAACTTTAGCAAGACTGAATCAGTTAGAAGCGGCGATCGCCCAATATAAGCAAGCCATCAGCCTTGAACCCAACTATGCTGAAGCTCACTATAACTTAGGAAATGCTCTATACGCTCAAGGCAAGCTAACAGAAGCAGTCACCGAATATACAGCAGCGATTCGCCTCAAACCCAGTTATGCCCCAACTTATGCGCGTCTGGGAAATGCTCTGTACGATCAAGGTAAGCTAGCAGAAGCTGTTAACCAATACAAAAAATCCATTAGCTTCGATCCCAACTATGCAGACGCTCACTATTACTTAGGGAACGCCTTGTACGCTCAACGAAAGCCAGCAGAAGCAGTCGCTGAATATACAGCAGCCATTCGCCTCGAACCGAAAAATCCAGTAGCTTATAATGCTTTGGGAAATGCTTTTTACGCTCAAGGCAAACTAGAAGAAGCGATCGCCCAGTACAAAAAAGCCATTAGCTTCGCTCCCAACTATGCAGACGCTCACTATAATTTAGCAAGCGCTTTTTACGCTCAAGGCAAGCTAGCAGAAGCAATCGCCGACTATACCGAAGCGATTCGCCTTGATCCCAAACATGCACAAGCTTACACGGGTTTGGCAAATGCGATGGACGATCAAGGTAAACCACAAGAAGCGATCGCACATTACAAAAAAGCCATTAGCCTCGTACCCAACGATGCATTCACTTACTATAATTTGGGAATCACTTTAGGAAGACAACAACAGCCACAAGAAGCGATCGTTAATCTCAAAAAAGCCAGAGAGTTATTTCAAGCTGACGAAAACAAGGAAATGGTTGAGCAGGTTGATCGGTTAATCCAAAAAATTAATCCCCAAACGAATTGAATAAATTGGCATGGGGAGTGGGAGTGGGGGAAGCAGAACTATTGATTATTGACAAATGACAAATGACAAATGACAAAAGGGGCAAAGTCTACCTCGTAGGCGCTGGGCCTGGAGATGTGGCATACCTAACAGTAAAAGCTTACAATCTCTTAGCTGCTGCTCAGGTTTTAGTCTACGATGCCTTGGTAGATGCTCAATTATTGCAGTGTGTACCACCTGATTGCTTGAAGTTGGATGTCGGGAAACGCGGTGGTAAACCCAGTACAACCCAAGCACAAATTAACAAGTTACTAGTAAAGCATTGCCATCAAGGAAAACAAGTTGTACGGCTCAAATCAGGCGATCCGTTAATTTTTGGGCGTTGTACTTCCGAAATTGAGGCGTTGAAAGCATCTGGTTGTGATTTTGAACTAGTACCAGGAATTTCCTCAGCCCTTGCAGCACCTTTGTTCGCAGGAATTCCCCTCACAGATCCGGTGTTGAGTCGCGCTTTTGCAGTGCTTACAGCTCATGAACCAGAGGTTTTAGACTGGGAGGCACTGTCACGCTTAGACACACTGGTAATTTTGATGGGAGGGCAAAATCTGCCAGAGATTGTACATCAATTGGTGGGGCACGGGCGATCGCACTTAACACCCATTGCCATCATCCGTTGGGCAGGAACTCCTGATCAACAAATTTGGACAGCGCAACTGGGCAATATTCTGGAACAAACTAGGGAATTATCCCTTTCTCCATCGGTAATTGTGATTGGCGAAGTTGTTGGGCTACGCAAGTACTTACAACCTGAGAATATATATTTAGACGAAATTATCAGGCATTCCCAGGTGGAACCTGTGAACGAGAGTACTACGACACCCCAACCTATGTTAAGTAACTTCCCCTCATCCCCCTCATCTCCTCTTCCCCTGACTGGGAAAACAATCCTGGTGACACGTTCAGTCGGACAATCGAGCCAATTTAGCGATCGCCTCATCGCATCAGGTGCAACAGTCATCGAAATGCCTACTTTAGAAATCGGCCCGCCCTCAAACTGGGAAGCTTTAGATAATGCGATCGCTCATTTATCTGATTTCGACTGGTTAATTCTCACTTCTACCAATGGCATAGACTACTTTTTTGAAAGGCTAATCGCCCAAGGTAAAGATACCCGTGCCTTAGCAGGCGTCAAAATTGCCGTTGTTGGTGAGAAAACAGCCCATAGTCTCAAACAATACTCTCTCCAAGCAGATTTTATTCCCCCCAACTTTATTGCCGATTCTTTAGTGGAAAATTTCCCAGATCAACTGGATGGTAAAAAGGTTTTATTTCCCAGAGTTGAAAGCGGCGGAAGAGAAGTTTTGGTTAAGGAATTAGCTGCCAAGGGAGCAAAGGTGATAGAAGTTGCCGCATATCAATCTTGTTGTCCTACTGGTATTCCACCTGTGGCAGAGTTAGCTCTCCAAAACCGCAAGGTAGATGTGATTACCTTTGCCAGTTCTAAAACTGTGCAATTTTTCTGTCAACTTACTGACAAAATATATTCCAACAATGATGCTAGCCAATTCTTAGAAGGAGTTTGTATTGCATCTATCGGCCCCCAAACCTCCAAAACTTGTCATGCTTTATTCGGGCGTGTAGATGTAGAAGCCCAAGAATATACTTTAGATGGTTTAACCCAAGCACTGATCACATGGGCGACAAATTCTTAATATCAAAAGCCCAATGACAAATGACAACTGACTAATGACAAAACGCATAATCGGCTTAACTGGAGGTATTGCCACAGGCAAAACCACTGTCACCAATTATTTAGCTAGCGCTTATAACCTACCGATTTTGGATGCAGATATTTATGCTAGAGAGGCAGTATCTTTAGGTTCACCTATTCTGGGTGCGATCGCTCAACGTTACGGCGAACAAATTTTACTACCAGATAGCAGCCTCAACCGCCAAAAGCTCGGCGAAATTATCTTTAATCGTCAAGATGAACGCAACTGGATAGAGAATTTGATTCATCCTGATGTGCGCGATCGCTTCCTCAAAGCAATTGCCCAGTCCTCCTCACAAACACTGGTGTTAGTAGTGCCTCTATTATTTGAAGCTGGGATGACTGATTTGGTTACAGAAATCTGGGTAGTGCGTTGTTCCCAAGAGCAACAGTTACAAAGATTGATACAACGAAACCATTTAAATAGAGAACAGGCACGAGCTAGGATCAACAGCCAATTATCTATCGAAGAAAAAGTGGCTCATGCAAATGTCGTTTTAGATAACTCTTCCACCCTAGAAGTATTACTGAAGCATGTAGATGTAGCTCTACAAATCACAAGTAGGGACTAGAAGCTATTGATATTAAAAAATATACATAGACGACGTTCTCAAAACATAAAATGTTTAAAAATGAATATTGTCTAGTTAACCAAAAAATACTCATATTTGACCCAATCTTGTCTAATAATTCGGTGATTGTACAGTTGAAGCTACTGTTGGTATTACTGTAAATTTAAGTGAAGAGTAAAAAAATAGCTGCTATCATCTCTAGTCTTGTATGAGATACTCAAGATTGAAAGTAATCAAGTAATCAACAGTATTAGCAACAGTGAATTTTTACCTCATATATATAGCATCATTAATGACATCAATGGTTTATTTCACGTCAGATACGATTTAGGATAAATTAAACCTTAATATCTCAGAATTAAATCTTAAAAAAACTTAATTTTGAATTATTATTTCTATTTTGAAATTGTTTTTAAGTGCCTTCTCTTCAATCTGAACAGGTATGAACTTAAGTTTTAGTTTTTTAAATAAATTAGCTCTGGTTAGCTCTCCAGCAAAGGAATTAAAACAGAAAAATAAAATACACGATTACAGCCAACAAGTTTGCGGAAGCGACTACGTATTTGAGCGCCTCAATGAAGGAATGATCGGTTACATGACTGGAATAGGGAAAGGCATCAAACCCGGCGATCGCATTATTTTACAAGAAGGTTATGAATCTTATCAATATCAAGTTGAAGAAATTGATTACTACTCCGATCCATCTGATATGTGGATAGCTTTACTCAAGCAAGTACTGGTTGACTAAATATTAAAATCAACCAGTTGCTTCAATTCCATAGGTGAAGATTCTCTTTCTATTACTAGAGAATAAAAAAGTGATATAGCGGTTTTTGATTGGGTGAGGTACAGTTTTGACCTCTCTCCAAACCTCTCTCCTAAAAGGAGAGAGGCTTTGAATTTTTCCCCCTTCCCGCGTCGGGAAGGGGGTTAGGGGGTTAGGTCTGTCTGCATATCTGTACCTCACCGAATTGAAAATGGTTATATATCTATTTTAAATTTATCAAAAAATGAGCTATTAAAGTATTCCTTTCGTAGGATAGCAAGTAAAGATGCAAAAGATTTGGGTTATCTTTATCAAGGTGCATCACTGAACCATCAACTGCTAAGTGGTGATGATCTATCCAACGCTGCTGTGAATCTAGTAAAAAACTGAAGTAGGGGCTGACATCTGGATGATTTTTTGTTAATTCATCGTAGCTTTGATAAAAAGGAGGTATCCCAATTCCCATCGGCATATATAAGCCTTTAGGATACTCTTCTACAGGCAATTGAGGAAGGGTTTTCAGATTAATCCCACTAATGAACAATCTATTTTGTTCACTAGTCTTAATATCTGTGAATACTAACTCAATTTCCTGTAAATTGGTTTCAACGCCAACCGGTTTAATGTTTCTTAAAATAGCTTTGTCAAATTTGCCTATTCTCCAGTATTGATTTCCCCAAGGCTTATTTTGATCGTAAAATCCTGGTGAGCGAAAACTTGCAAATTTAATTTCATTGTTAATAGTATAAAAATCTCTCCATTTTGTGATATTGGTCGCTAGCGTAGTTCTAACTTTTCTACTTTGTTCTCCCGATACAATTATCCTTTCATCAAGGGGGAACTTAGTAGTAACTTCTTTTTCATCAATTACATTTCTCAGAAGATTAGTCTTTACTATTGTGCCACTTGGATCTTGCCAGTGTTCTAATTTCCACCAATGCTGCCAATAAGAAATATTATTAATATGTTCAAAAATATTTTTGTAATGCCCCATCGGGAAGGTAAACCAACTTTGATAATAAAGGGATTTATTACCATCCTCTTTAGTGAAAAGTAGAATTTCCCAAAATCCTGCATTTAAGCAATTATTAGCTAAAGCGACCTCCACGATGTTTTGCTTTTCAAAACCGTCTCCTCCGACAATTTGTATATTTTTTGAATTAGCAGGAAAACTAACCTGTTGTCTGTTCCATTCGCGGTCTGTAAAAGCGATTATTTCTAAACCTGGATCTTTTTTAACCCATTCGGGTGCTTTCGGGACTAATAGCTCTAAATCAACATTTTTTATAACTATTTGCGCCGTTTTTTTATCTGTTGGCTCAAGCACAAAATCGAAATGTGTATTATCTCTCTTAATAATTGTTAGTTTCCTATGAGAATATCTTTGAAAATTTTTACCTAAAGGCGCGGGATTTGCTGGATAATCGACATTAGATAATTCTTGAAGTTTTACACTCATCTGATTATCAAAGTTATATCTGGATTTAAACCAGAAACCCCCTAGTCCCAGTAAACCAAAGCATAGGATCAGGGTACTAAATAAAATCTGTTTCTTCGTGACTCTGAAATTAAGTTTGCCAAATTGGGAAATGCCTCCAATTATTTCCTTTGCAGAGGTATTTTTCATGGGACAAATTTATTTTTATGAGGATGCTGATTAACAGCATAACCATTCTGTGAAACTAATTCCTGGTTTCTATTGGCAAAGCTCATATTAATAAATACTTATCTGGAATTAAAGGGTTTAACAAATTTTGGGGGTTTAAATCAAGAGCTTCATCAAGTGAGCTACTTGCTTTAATTGGTTCAAGTCGAACTAAGCTGTCGAAGAAACTCAATATTCAAGTCTAGCTTTTTTCCTAACCATAAGGAATGAACCGCGTGGTCTGCTACAGCATCGCCTGTCTCAGGGTGGACGAGAATATCCAATCCCTCACGATTGAGCATTAACCAAGGAACGACTTTATCAAACTGATTTGGTAAGAAAGCAACTTGATACATCCCTTGTGGGTGGGGGCCAATGGGCTTGTCAAACCAGCGTCCGAGTTGTACGTCAAACCTAGCGCCCAATCCTTCACGTACACGCGCAGCGACATCCCGACTCGCGGTATCGAAGTAAACATGAGCGTGAAAACCAGTGATCTCGATAGTATCTTCTTTCATAGATCCACTTTTCGCTCTCAACTCTAATTTTGGGTAGCGGACTTTTTCTTTCTCAGTGAAAAAGCGATGTCTACGACGGGCTACGCCTACGCTCAATTTTACCCCAATACCGTGCAGTTAAGGATCGGTTGTGGAGATTGATTCTACAGAGGTCATCTAGTAACTAAGTAGGCGAGAATAAACCAAATTCAGAATTTGGTTCACTAAGATTTATGCAATGTTAGTAGTTAGTTAACCCTTAAAGTGTTTGTAGTTTCTTTGATAACTTCATCTGTTATAGGAGTAACTGAAAGATGCACAACATGCACTGAACAAGGAGCATGGTGAAGAACGTAGTTACTCACACTACCGAGAAATAGTTCCATTAGCCCAGAACGACCCCGACGCCCCATAACAATTAGGTTAGCGCCATAACTACGGGCTAAGTCACAAATGATGCGACCAGGATTACCAATATTTTGTGTAAATTCCGTACTGACACCTGCTGTATTAGCTTGGGCAGAGAAAGATTGCAACATCTGGATACCTTTATTTTTAAAGGTATCCCACTGATTTTGGTATAACTCAAAGCTTTGACTGCTCAATCCCGGATAGTAGTCCAAATTAGACAGCATAGGCCCGTAAGGACTACCCTCTTCTTCGGGAGATAGGACATGCAATAGCATTAAGCTAGCTTGTGTTAACTTTGCTAAACCCAACGCTTCCTCAAAAACCTGTTGCCCTATTTCCGAGTGATCTAATGCAACTATAATCTTTTTAAACATCATACATACCTCCGATTTCATTGGTAATTGGTCTTTACGGTTTCGGGTTTCCAGATGGTGGATTGTCAAACATGACCAAACCCTCAACTATGTTTTGCGACTTTTGAATTTTAAATTTCTTAAAAGTTTTCGCTCTATAGGAATCATATTTGATTTCTGAAAAAATCTCAGTAGTCTTGTAGGGTGCGTTACACTCTGCTAACGCACCCTACGTGTATTTCAAAAATCAAATACTAGTCCTATATATTTATGTTTATAGCAAAATAATCTAAAAAAGTCATTGATGCTGACTTTGTTTATACTTGCGATCAATGAGTGCTAACACCCACGAAGTAAAGACAAGTTTCTAATTATCAAAAGCCGGGGATTCTACTGTTATGGCAAAACTCACCCTTCCGAAGCTGGAACGTCACTTGTTTGCGGCGGCTGATATTTTGCGCGGGAAGATGGACGCTTCTGAATATAAGGAATTTATCTTTGGAATGCTGTTCTTAAAGCGGGCTGCTGATGTGTTTGATGTCCGCTATCAGCAAATTGTCAAGAATTTTATGGATAAAGGAGAGAGTGAGGAAGCTGCTAAGGAAAGAGCGGAAAATGATAACCGCTATATTGCAACTGATGCAGAAGCCTATACGTTATTTGTACCGATAGAATCTCGTTGGAGTACCATAGTTAATACCTTTCATCAACAAATAGGCAACAAACTTAATATTGCCCTACACAATCTTGCTGATGCTAATCCGGCGGTGTTGCAGGATGTTTTTGAACATATTGATTTTAATAAGCAGGTGGGTGGCAAGGGTACGTTAAGCGATTTGCAGTTACGCCAAATGATAGAACATTTTGACAAGCGATCGCTACGGAATGAAGATTTAGAATTTCCCGACTTGTTGGGTGCAGCCTATGAGTATTTAATTTATTTCTTTGCTGACTCTGCTGGTAAAAAAGGCGGTGAATTTTATACTCCCCGTGGGGTGGTAAAGTTAATGGTGCGAATTGTCAACCCCCAAGAAAGGATGGAGGTTTATGACCCCTGCGTAGGTTCGGGGGGTATGTTAATTTTGTCTAAGCAGCACATTGAAGAACACGGTGGAAACTCCCGCAATTTGAGGCTTTACGGTCAAGACAATAATGGGGGAGTTTGGGCTATCTGCAAGATGAATTTATTACTGCATGGCATCCCCAATGCTTTGCTTCATAATGACGATACCTTGATGGTGCCGATTAAAGACGCGGGAAACTTAAAGCATTATGACCGAATATTGAGTAATCCGCCATTTTCGCAAAACTACAGCCTGGGTAATAAAGATAACCCAATGGAGTTTAAAGACCGATTCCGCGTTTTTTGCCCTACGAGTGGAAAAGCTGATTTAATGTTCGCCCAGCACATGCTAGCGGTATTAAAAAAAGATGGGATTATGGCGACAGTTATGCCGCATGGGGTACTGTTTCGCGGTGGAGAAGAGAAGAAAATCCGCCAGTTATTTATTCAAGAAGATAATTTAGAGGCGGTGATTGGCTTACCACCACAATTATTTTATGGTACTGGGATTCCGGCGTGTATTTTGGTGATGCGTCCCAAAGGTGCCAAACCAGCAGCGACTCAAGGTAAAGTGTTATTTATCAACGCTGATGCGGAATTTCAGGCTGGACGCGCTCAAAATTCTTTGCGTCCTGAACATATAGAAAAAATTGTCTCAGCTTATGAAGATTTTACAACTCGTGCCGATTATCCGGGGATTCCTGGTTATGCGGCGGTGGTGACTCAACAACAATTGGCTGACTACGAATACAACTGTAATATTCGCCGCTATGCTGATAATACCCCACCGCCAGAACCTCAAGATGTGCGATCGCATCTTTTGGGCGGTGTACCAAAATCTGAGGTGGATGCAAAGCAGGAATTGTTTGCTAGTCATGGTTTTGACCCGATGACTTTGTTACAACGGCGGAAGGGGTAAACGTGGAAAAACGCTATCCAGATAATTAGTTATGATTCCTACAATCATTGCACCCCACCCCGCCAAAGCTACGCTTTGTCTCCCTTCCCCGCAAGCCTACGGTGTACATACAAATGGGTTTGCCAAAGTAACAAATGAGTTCGCCGAAATAACAAATGAGTTCTCCGAAATAACAAATGCGATCGCCGAAATAACAAATGCGTTCGCCGAAATAACAAATGCGTTCGCCAAAGTAACAAATGCGTTCGCCGTTATTGCAATACTGCAAATCTTTGGTGATGAGGTTTTTCGCGTCAGTTTTACCCCACCCTAACCCTCCCCTTGTAAAGGGGAGGGAACTAGATAGATTTCCAGTCTCCCCCCTTTCCAAGGGGGGATTAAGGGGGGTAATTCACCGTAGCCTTTTAGGAGAGAGGTTTGGAGAGAGGTCAAAATTAATTGCGAATTAATAAATATGAAAGAATATTTAGATTTTCAGCCAACGTTAACGGAACGCGCCCAAATTAAGCAGCGCATTGAAACAGATGCCGGGATTGTACAACAGGAGGAGAAACTGCGGCAAGTTACTCTCAATTGGTGGCAAGAACATCAACAGCGTTTAATTGATTTGCCTAAAAATAAGCAGTTGATGAAGCTGCGGGCAGAATTTTTACAGACTTTTGAGGCGGCGGTGCGTCCCATTGGTTTGTTAGATAGGTTTAAGACTATGGGAGTTATTGCTAGCTGGTGGGAAGATGCTTATGAGGTTTCTGCGGATTTGAAACGTTTAGCGAATTTGGGTTTTAAAGGTTTGATTGATTCTTGGGTGGATACAATTCGGGATGCTTTGGAAGATACGGAAAGTAAGCAATCTGGTAATAAGTTTGACGCTTTGAGTCACAAAATTGTCCCGGCGCTGGTTCCCCAGTATTTGCAACAGTTGGAAGATGCTGAGGCGGATGTGGCGACGTTGGAACAGGAAAAGGAAGCTTTTGAACAAGGGGAAGAAGGGGAAGCGTCGGAAGATGGGGAAGCTGTTAATTTTGTCAAGCTATTAGAAGAACAACTGAAGGATTTGAAATATGCAATTAAGGATGGTCAAAAACGGCTGAAGGAATTGCTGGGAACTGACCGCAAGAAGGGATCAATTAAGTATGAGAATAAGCAGGGGAATGATACAACTGATTTAGAAGAGGAATTGGCTTATCTGCAATCAATGGTGATCCCAAAAGAGCAGGAAATTGCCGAGATTGAGGTGCAATTGCAACCTTATAAGGAGATTTTGGAAAGGTTGAGGGAAGCACGTAAGCGGGTGCGGGAGTTGAAAGGGTTGCTTGTAAAGGAGTTGGAAGCGGCGAGTGCAGGTTTAAGTGAGGAGAAAGCGCAGGGGTTGGTGTTGGATTTGTTTAAGGCGGATTTGTTGATGCAGTTGGAGAGATATGTGAGTGAACACCGTCAGATGGTGATTGCTGCGGTAGAGAATTGGTGGGATAAGTATCGGGTGACGTTGGCGGAAATTGAGAAGGAAGAGGAGGAGGTTAATTTACAGTTGAGTGAGTTGTTGAGGGGGTTGGGGTATGTTTCAGACTTTGCCTAAAGACGGTGGTCTTTCATCTCTAGGAACCATCCCCGATGATTGGGAAATTGTGACGTTTAAGGATGTTTGCGAAGTAAGGCAAGGGTTGCAAATTGCAATTTCCAAGAGATATAAGAATTACAAAAATGGCAGGTTCGTTTACATCACTATTGAATACCTAAACAATCTTAATAATCAGAATTTGTTAGAATACATTGATTCACCAGGTGCGCGTGTTATTTGTAAGCACAATGATGTTCTTGTTGCTAGAACAGGAGCGACAGGAAAAATAATTACTGGAGTTGAAGGAGTCTTTCATAATAACTTCTTTTTGGTTGATTACAATCGAAAAGAAGTCGATATAAATTATTTGGTACACTATCTTAAATTTGAACCTGTTCAAAAAGAAATAAAATTTAGAGCAGGAACTACAACAATTCCTGACCTCAATCATGGCGACTTTTATTCACTAACATTTATTAAGCCAAAGATACCTGAACAGCAAAAGATTGCTGAAATTCTCGACGCGATTGATAAAGCGATCGCACTCACCGACACTCACATTACAAAACTTAAAAAAGCTAAAGCCGGACTGCTGCACGACCTCCTCACACGCGGTATTGACGATCATGGCGAACTGAGAGATTATACACGTAACCCTGAATTATTTAAGCGATCGGCCTTGGGGATAATTCCGAAAGATTGGGATGTTTCATCAGTTACTTTTGAGTTTGATATCATTTCAGGTTTCACTCTTGGAGAACATCGAAGACCACTTAATAAGAAACGGAAGTATCTGCGTGTTGCGAATGTCAAGCGTGAAAACATTATTTTGGATGATATTGCAGAGATTGAGGCTAATGATGATGAATTTGTTGCCCGTCAACTTGAAGAAAATGACTTACTTATTGTTGAGGGTCACGCAGATCCAAATGAAATTGGGAGATGTGCCATTGTCTCAGATGAAGCAGTTGGTCTTACTTTTCAAAATCACCTTTTTAGACTTCGTTCTAAGGTAATAAACCCCAAATTTGCATTATTTTGGCTAAACAGTGCATGGGTTCGTTCGTATTGGAAATGTTTGTGTGGAACAAGTTCAGGACTGAATACCATTAACCAAACTATGCTGAATGCTCTATTAGTCTTAGTACCTAACAAAAAAGAGCAAATTGATATTGTTGAACGAATTGAGACATATAAAGAACGAATTATTAAAAAGGAAACGTATTTAAAAAAACTCAAACTTTTAAAAAAAGGCTTAATGTCAGACCTATTAACCGGACGGGTGCGCGTCAAAATTTAACCAACAAACGATAAAACAATACAGTTCAGTTAAGCATTTCTTTCTTCTCTTCCTTTGCGTCCTTGGCGGTTCGTTAAAAAAATTGACTTTAACCAAAGAGTTAAGACTTAACTAAACCGTATTCAAATATAAAATACAAAAAAATCGGCAAAAACAGCAATGATTGCAACACCCAATAAATACCAGATGACCCCTGACGAATATCTCCAATGGGAAGCGACACAGGAGATTAAACACGAGTATATAAATGGCGAAGTTTACGCCATGACAGGGGGGACAATTCCCCATAATGCTATAGCTATTAACCTCATCGCCGCACTAAGACCCCATGTAAGAGGAAGTTCTTGCCGAGTTTTGGGTTCTGACGCCAAAGTGGGAATTACAGAAAAAGGTTCCTTCTTCTATCCTGATGTACTTGTAACCTGCAACGCCCAAGATAGACAAGCGATTCAAGTCATTCGATTCCCTAAACTGATTGTTGAAGTTCTTTCTCCCGGAACTGAAGCCTACGACCGAGGTGCTAAATTTGCCCAATATCGCCGCCTAGAGAGTTTGCAAGAATACGTACTAATTAATTCCGAAAGCATTGGTGTAGAAATATTCCGCATCAACGAACGCAGCAAATGGGAACTAACTTCTTATACCAACGGCGACGAAATTGAGTTAGTTTGTATTGAGTTTAAATTTCCTATCGCACTGCTGTACGAAGACGTAGAACTTCCGCCACAGGAGGCGCAAAATGTCGGGACTTGAATACACATCTACAGAATTACCCACAATCGAACAACTCCAAAAAATGCGACAACTTCCCGGCGGTTTAGGCTGGGAATACATCGAAGCAAACCATTTAGCAACAACCCCCGAACAACGGGACAATTACCACGAAGTTCTCCTAATTCCCCGACTCCAGCGCCAACTGCGAGAAATCAACCCCGACGCCAACGGACAACCCTGGCTAGACGAACGCCGCATCAACCAAGCCATCAGCCAACTGCAAAACCTCGGCCCCGGTAAACTGATGGAGAAAAACGAAACCCTGACAAAACTTCTCCTCACAGGCGTAAAAGTCGAAGGACTCACAGGTAAACAAACTAGCATCAACCTGATAGACTTCGACCACCCGGAACGTAACGACTTTCTCGCCATCAGCCAATTCCGCATCGACCCACCGGGAGTAAAAGGCCCCAAAGGTCACTACCGCCCCGATATCATTTTGTTTGTCAACGGTATTCCCCTCGTCGTCATCGAATGCAAAGCCCCAGGTGCAGATATGCTAAAATCGGGGATTCAAGACTTGCTAACTTACTCCAACCAACGCCACAGCCAGCAACCCGAAGGAATTGAGCGCTTATTTCACTACAATCAATTGATGATTTCCTGCACCTCCGGGCGGGCTGTCGTGGGTACGGTGGGGAGTCAACCCAAGCATTATCTGGAATGGAAAGACACCAGCCCGTTTGATTCCAGCTTTATCGCCCAGGTTTGTAGTCAGAATTTTAGTGTTGATTTGAGCGCTGAAGCGCCCACTACAAACGAGGATTTAATTGATATATCGGGGCTTAATCGCCGTCAGCAACTCATCGCTGGGATGCTTCACCCCGCGAATTTGCTGGACATCTTGCGCCACTATATCCTGTTCACAACCAAACACAACCGGCGCATCAAAATAGTCCCGCGTTACCAACAATTCCGAGGCGTATCCAAAGCCGTTGACCGCTTGCTACACGGTAAAACCAAAACAGAACACGGTAGCCAAGACCAGCGCGGCGGTATTATCTGGCACTACCAAGGCTCAGGTAAAAGCTTGGATATGGTGTTTATCCTCCGCAAACTGCGGACAATTCCCCAACTTCAACAGTTTAAAGCGGTCATCGTTACCGATCGCACAGATTTAGAAGACCAACTATCAGAAACAGCAACCCTTTCCGGTCAAACTTTGCAAGTCGCCCAAAACATCAAAGATTTAGCAAAGAAACTGCGACAAACAGGGCCGGGTATTGTTTTTGGGATGGTTCAGAAATTTAACAAAATTAATGAACCGAAAGAATACGCTGATATTGATGAACTAAACAATGCTCTCAATCCCTCAGAAGACATTTTACTATTAATCGACGAAGCACACCGCTCTCATAATAAAACTCTCCACGCATATTTATCAGCAGCTTTACCCAACTGCGCCAAAATTGGTTTTACAGGAACTCCGATAATCTCCGCGCAGAAAAAGAAAACCGCCGAAATCTTTGCTAATGACGAAAATCCTTATATTGATATCTACAGTATTCGGGATTCCCAAAAAGATAAAGTTACCGTTCCCATTTTCTACGAAGGGTTGGAAACAATGGGAGCAGTCAAAGGAGCCACTACTCTAGACCAACTTTTTGAGGTGCTATTTCAAGATTACACCCCAGAAGAACGGGCTGCGATTAAATCCAAATACGCCGGAAAAAAGAATGTCCTCAACGCCAAAGAACTGATGAAGTCCAAGGCTAGACATATCTTACGCCACTATGTCACCCGAATTATGCCGGATAAATTTAAAGCTCAGGTAGCAGCTAGCGATCGCCAAGCTTGCGTTTTGTACCAAGAATATCTTACCGCAGCTAAAACCGAACTGATTCAAGAATTAGAATCAAAAGCCGTTATTTTACAAAGTCTGAAATTAGAATCCGCACCAGCCGAATATCGCACCTTGGTACAAGCTTATCCTTACCTAGATACCATCAAGCGCCTGGAATTTGCGGCGATTATCTCCGCCAACAGCAAACAAGACCCTCAAGCCTGGAAACAATGGACGGATGAAAACAACCAAACTACTTACAAAAACCGCTTCTGGAAAAACTTAGATGAAGACGGTTTAGCTTTTTTAATAGTGAATAATAAATTGCTGGTAGGCTTCGACGCACCTTTAGAACAAGTGCTATATGTAGACCGCAGCTTAGTAGAACATGATTTATTGCAAGCGATCGCTCGTACTAATCGCACCGCCGAAGGTAAAGACTACGGTTTAATTGTAGACTATTACGGTATCGATATCGCCGCCGCTATGAGTGTCTACGATCAAGAAGATGTGGATGGCGCTTGGTTTGATATCCAAGAAGAATTACCCAAATTAGACGAAACCCACCGCTGGGTAATGAATTTTTGGCAAGAACGCAACTTAAATATTGACGATGACAAAGAAGCTTGTGTAAATATCCTAAATCATGACGAGCGATCGCGTGCAGAATTTTATCAACTGCTGCGGGAATTTCTGCAAGGAATGGATGCCTTTTTACCTCGTCCCCAAGCTTTGCGCTACCTCAAAGATGCGAAAAAATTGGGAGAATTAAAGAAATTAGTCGATGATATTTTCCGGGATGAACGCCCAGAAGACGCGAAAGAAAAAGTTCAAGCGCTGATAGACGAACACATTCAATCTCAAGGGATTAACCTGAAAGTTTCACCAGTAAATATTTTAGACTTGGACTTTGAGCAACGGGTACAACAAAGACATTCCGTACAAACTCGTGCGGCGGAAATGGAACATGCCATCAGATACCACATCCGCACCCATCTAGACGATGACCCAGTTTATTACCGCAACCTCAGCGACAAACTAGAAGAAATTTTACAACGTTTGGGTGACAATTGGAATGCGATCGCTACAGAATTTTTAAACCTAGCTCAAAAAGTCCGAGCCGAACAAACCGAAGTCAGCGAAAATCAACCATCAGCCCGAATTCGCCCCTTCTTCAATGTTCTCATCGATACGCTGGAGTCACCAACACCCGAAATTTCCACCCAACTCCAAAACTTTACCACCGAACTCGTAGACTTTATCTACAATCAAAGTCATCTAATCGGCTTCTGGAACGACTTGGTAGCTAGAGATAACCTCCGCAAACAAATCTGGTTAGAATTAGAAGATTTAAATCTCTTCCCAGATAGTAAACTAGATGACTTAGCAGACCAAATTACCCAATTAGCCGAACGACACGATGCAAATCGAGGGCGATGAAAACCATTAATGTTGGAGAACTCTCTTTTGAACTACGCGAAAGTCCCCGTCGTCGCACAGTTGAAATTACCATCGAACGCGACGGGAAACTAATCTTAACAACACCACCTCAAGTCCCTCTGGAAAAACTAGGGGAAATTATCGAACAACGCCGCTTCTGGATTTACAGCAAACTGCTGAAAAAATCAGCGATAAAACAGCCAACTGCACAAAAAACTTATCTACCTGGCGAAGGCTTTCACTATTTAGGACGCAGCTATCGCCTGAAATTAGTAGACAGCGCAGACAACCCCCTTAGACTTTACCACGGACGCTTTGAACTTTTGCGATCTGCTGAAAGCAGCAGCGCTTCGCTATCGCATCAACAGCAAGGTCAAGATTTATTTATTCAGTGGTATCGCGGACATATCCATCAGCATTTAGAATCAATTACTACATCCATCGCCAACAGAATCGGCAAAGAACCAACTTCTATACAAGTGCGCGAACTCGGTAATCGTTGGGGTTCATGTAATCCCAAAGGTGATATTTATTTCCATTGGCGTATTGCTTTGCTTCCTAGTTCCATGATAGAATATATAGTCGTTCATGAAATGGTTCACTTAATTCAACCCAACCACAATAGAGATTTTTGGGACAGGGTAGAGCGAATCTTACCTGACTGTATGGATAGAAAAGAGTGGTTAGCAAAAAACGGCGCAATTTTTAGTTTATAAATTGCGATGAGGCTAGCAGTCTGTCAAGGAAAATCATTTTCTAGAGGTTCTTCCCAGTTGATCAGGCAAACGGTTTGGGTGTTTTATCAAACTATGTCATCTTTTATCGTAAATTAAAGGGTTTAAGACCCCTACATCTCATGTAGCACCCATTTCAGTCGGGGTTTAAATCCCCGTCTGAAATTTCTTTAATTTTGAATTTTGTTAGCGTAGCGTTAGCGAGTCTGCGAGCGTCATTTTGAATTTTGAATTGTTAATTGTGTCATCCGTGAATTTTCTGTCTAGCTTAATGTTTGTAACCAGGAAGTACCTGTGAGATTAGTATCTACTGTGGCTAAGGTCAACTGGTGGTAAACTGCGGTAGCTGCAATAAAGCGATCGCCTGGGTCTTGGTGTGGTAGCTCAATCTGACGGCTTAAAATAGCGATGTGGCGGTTAAGTGGAGCTTCACGAATTTCTAGGGTATTTAAAGCTAAATCGACCCATGCAACTGGATTAGGCTGTAAAGATAGTCGTCCTTTTTCTGCTAAAAGTAGCGTTTCCCAGATACTAATTGGACTTAGCCAAAGTTCGGTTGTTGCTGCTGCAATAGTGGTTTGAAGCCCAGGAGATAGGCGTTCGTTACCAAGCAAATACCAAAGCCAGATGTGGGTATCAAGTAAGAGCTTCACTGAAGTGCTTCCCATGTGGTAGCAGGGATTACTGGAGCAATCACGTCTCCCAATATTTCGCCGCTACCCTTCATTGCTCCAAATACTGGGCGCTGGGGTTGAGGGGTAGCAGGATAGATAATTACTAAGGGTTCCCCGTCATGTGTGACGGTTAAAGGTGTTTTAGTGCGTTGTATTTCTGCAAATATTTGTTGGAGCGTTTCGGGTAATTCAGTGGTAGCAATGTGTTCCATAGAGGGCTTTAAAGCTATTCTTGTAATTCAAGAGCCTTGGACTGTAATATATTAAATTAGAAAACATATCTTAGCCGAGTTTTACAGGCTGATTTTGGACATTAATTCTTTAAAATGGTGTACATCTGCAAATAGCGACATCTAATTTGCGAATGTACAGGTGGGTTGAAAGTAATCTTCTTCTCCGCTAGCAAAAAACTCAATCATGGTTTCAACAACCACCTCGGCTAGAGGTAGATCAAAAAAATAAGCAATAGAAAATATGTATTCGTACTAACCAGATTTGAAAATGGTTAAAGAGTACAACTAAGTTATTAGGAGGGTTGAAAGGAGTGCTGCGATCGAACAAATGTTAAGGAAAAATAATTTCCTTGTGGTAAATTTTACAGTTAATGACGAAAGAAGACGACGTTAATTTGCGAAAACCTAATATACTAAAATTAGTAACACAAATTTACGAAATCGACCTTAATTGGCAAAAAGCGACATTAATTTGCGAATAGCGACATCTAATTTGCGAATGTACACAAATGGAGAATAACGGATTCGAACCGATGGCCTCTGCGGTGCGATCGCAGCACTCTACCAACTGAGCTAATTCCCCTTAATCGGTGCCAAGTCAAGAGTAATATCACTAATTAACTCAAGACATTACCACCATAGACTATTTTAACATTCAGTTACCGATTGCTGAGGCTGTTTTTGGGAATAAACCTTCTGCACCCGTTCGAGTTCCAAATCACTGAGATAATCAACAGTCCAGTTACAGCAGCGCTGGAGCATGTGGAATGGGTATGTATTCGCTACCCCAACAACTTGCATTTGCGATCGCTTCGCCGCTGCTATACCTGCTGGGGTATCTTCAATTGCCAAACACTCGTATGGTTGAAGATTCAATTCGGGATATTCTTGATTCAGGCGTTTCACTGCCAATAGATAACCATCGGGTTCTGGTTTACTGCTGGTGATGTCGTCACCCGCGACGATAATTTTAAAATGTTCGGCTAGTTTGGCGCGATTGAGTACCAATTCTATTTCTTTGCGAATTGCGCCACTAACTAAACCTAGTTTCAGATTCCGCGATCGCACCTGAAATATTAAGTCTTCTACACCCGGATATAAAGGCAGTCTCTCTATTTTCTCTAGTTCCACCGTATAAGCTTGGGCTTTGCGGTACAGCAACTGAGTTAAATAGTTTTCGTCAGCTACTCTACCACGATTAGCGAGTAATTGCTGAAAACAAGCGCGATCGCTGCGTCCTAAAGAAGCTTGACGCTCGTCAACCCTTTGAGGTTGGAGATTTTCTTCAATGAGAATCTCATCTATCAGTTGCAGGTGGATTGGCTCATCGTTAATGATGACACCATTAAAATCAAAGAGAACTGCCTTTAAACTCATACCATTATGCCAAATGCTGGAGAACCAAGTCCCTCCAAATCATTATTATCTATTGTGGTATCTATTGATGTCGGAGTGTACTGGCGGACATTTTCGGTTGCGATCGGTTTAATGCTGCTAGTTACTTGATGTATCTACCATACATCCAGCGATCGCACAGCTTCAAATCCGGCTGCACCCAATACCAGGAATACTCTCGATATATCTGCGATTCCAGTTTTTTTAATACATTTTGGAAACATAGCGTTTCCTAATCACATGAGGTACATCTTAGCCCCCTCTCGAAGAGCGGGGAGGGGGTTGGGGTTCTTGTACCTCATAAGGGCCGAGAACCGCTATATCTGCTTTCTCTCTGTGGCGATCGCCTTGACGTTTGTAATCTAAAATGTTACTTTTGTAGTATAAGAATGTTACTCCTAAAAGTAGTTCTTCAGCTTCACGAAAATTGAGGGAGCCAAATGAAAGACAATACAACATTTAAATTGCTACAACTAACTAGGTAATGGCTTATAAAGCATAGGGATAATTATCAGTGCCCTATACTCAATCCCAAATCTAAAATTTAAAATCCAAAATAGAATAAATTATGCCCTACGAAAAGTTAGAAATTACCACACCAACACCAGTATTATCTTGGGCAAATCACTCTTTGGGCCCAGAAGAAACTAAGATGGCAAAGAATATGGCATCGCTACCATTTGTGTTTAAGCACATAGCGTTGATGCCAGATGTTCACTTAGGAAAAGGTGCCTTAGTGGGTTCTGTAATTGCGACCAAAGAGGCAATTATACCGGCTGCTGTCGGTGTGGATATTGGTTGTGGGATGAGCGCTATCAAAACAGCATTTACCGCTGAACAACTAGAAGGTAAACTGAAGAAAATCCGCTTGGATATTGAAGCAGCAATTCCTACTGGATTCAACGAAAACAAAGACGTTGAAAAATCTGTCACCAACTGGCAACACTGGGATGATTTTAAAGACTTGCATCGCGGCGTGCAAGACCTACAAAGTAAAGCAATGAAACAGATGGGTTCTCTCGGTGGAGGAAATCACTTTATTGAAGTGTGCCTTGATACAGAGAATCAAGTTTGGCTGATGTTGCATTCTGGTTCGCGCAACATCGGCAATAAACTAGCCCAGTGTCATATTCACACAGCCAGAGAATTAGCAAAAATGGCAGGTAATAAATTGCCTGACCCAGATTTGGCTCACTTTGTCGCTGGTACGCCAGAATTCCAAGCATACTGGCACGATTTGCAATGGTCACAAAACTATGCGCGTGTCAACCGCGATGTGATGATGGCGCGTTTTAAGCACATAGTTGAGAAGCATTTAGCAGGTGGGAAGGCAACTAAACCTTTATTGCAAGTTAATTGTCATCACAATTACGCTGAAAAAGAAGTGCATTTTGACGAAGATGTATACGTTACTCGTAAGGGTGCAGTTCGCGCCCAGACTGAAGATTATGGGATTATTCCTGGTTCGATGGGGGCAAAGTCTTTCATCGTTAAGGGTAAAGGTAATGCCCAGAGCTTTTGTTCTTGTTCCCACGGTGCAGGGCGTTTGATGTCTAGAAATAAGGCTAAAAATGTCTACACGCTTGATGATTTGATAGAGCAAACAAATGGTGTAGAATGCCGCAAAGATGAGGGTGTATTAGATGAAATTCCTGGTGCTTATAAACCGATAGAACAAGTTATGGAAAATCAAGCTGATTTGGTTGAAATTGTAGCAACACTCAAGCAAGTTCTTTGTGTGAAAGGATAAATTAGTTAGGGTGGGTAATGCCCGCCTTTTTTATTTTTTAACCGAGTACCGTGGGTTTAAATCCCCCGGTTCAAAAAATAAGCAAGTTTTGGGTCGGGGTCTAAATTCTTATGACAAAACTTAATTAGGAATTACGAATTACGAATTATTTAAACGCAGAGGCATACTGAGGTAAGCGCAAAGGTACGCTGAGGAATAAATGATTGTTTTAAGTGAATCAACTGAACAAATAGAGGCATCTGCCAGCGCTAGCGAAAATAAATTAATGACTGAGGCTGCCCAATTATTAGGGTGTAAAGTCTACCATATCCCGCGAGATTTTGAACGGTGTGGTACGGCAGAAAATGCTCTATGGCACATTCCTAATTATCCTCAAGCAACTGCTGGTATCTGGATAGGATATATTCCTGAGTTTGAGCGTTACAAAGCCATATATCACGCAGCCTTGGCTAAGGGCATAAAACTACTTAATACTCCTTTAGAACACCAGACAGCACTAGAGTTTGACCTATTTTACCCTCACTTAAAAGGATTGACACCTGAGAGTTTGGTAATTACCTCTACAAACGAATGTATTGAGGCTGGTGAATTATTGGGATTTCCTCTGTTTGTCAAAGGCGCAGTTCAATCTAGAAAAATGCAAGGATGGGAGTCTTGTGTAGCGAATAATCAGGAGGAATTAGTCAGACTGACAGAATCGTTATTAAAATTTAAATCTGGTTCACGAGGTAGAGTTATTGTTAGGAAATTAGTAAAGTTATGGCATAAACGCCTAGCCCCAAATCGCTTTCCAATGGGAAGAGAATTTAGATGCTTTATTTATAATCAGCGAATTCTAAAATATGGATATTATTGGGATGGGCAAGATGACTTGAGCAAGTTATCAAAACAAGAAGAGACGCAAGTATTAAAGTTGGCAGTCCTAGCCTCTGAACGCCTTGGTGTTCCTTATATAGCAATTGATATCGGGCAATTAGAAAGTGGAGAATGGATAGTGATAGAAACAGCCGATGCACAATTTGCTGGTCTGAGTCACATTCCTGCACTTGAGTTATGGAATAAGTTAAAAGATATACGCTGATCATTGGGAGCGATGTCTACGACGGGCTATTCGGCGTCGCCCTATTGAAATTATCCCACAGCGCCGAGTCTGCGATCGGTAAATTCTTTATCTGCGAATGGCACTCAAAGCAGAGTATCGTCAAAAAATTGAAGCAAAAGCAACAGAGCAAGGTGCTTGGTATGAAAATCTGACTTTTTTTGTAACTGGTCGAAACGTTTAGAGCAAACTCTAACTTTCTACTCTATTCAGCCAATTCATCAAATCAGCTTCACTGGCGAAATCTAGTAATACTTCACCCAAGTCCTCTAACTGAGCCAGGGACAACTCTTGCAACCGAGATTGTAATTGAGAATTAATTGAACCAAGCCGACGAGTTAATAGACGCATCACTAGCCTCAATTCTGATTGCCTTCCTTGTTCAATGCCTTGTTCAATGCCTTGTTCAATGCCTTGTTCAATGCCTTGTTCAATGCCTCGTTGTCTCCCTTCTTGCAGTCCTTCTTCAAGAATTTCTTGATAAATAGCAGATTCTCTCATATCTTCTCTCCTCAAAAACTGACGAATTAGTTCTGGCTCAAATACCAACCCTGCTAGTAGTTGGGTACATACCGAAATACTCTGCTTGATGGCTGCTTCTTCAATCATACTCACCTGAACTGCTACCTGTTGAAGTAAGCTTTGAGGAGAATCTGTTCGCGCCAAAGTTGCCAGAGGTAATAAACCAGGAGATAACAGTAACGGTTCTGGATCTTGTTCCCAAATTCGGATGACGCGGTAACGGTGGGTAGTATTGCGGGCAGTAAATTCATTTACAAATACAGCTTCTGAAGTTGTGGGTTTAAGGAAAATCACTACCTGCTCGATATCGCAATTGTATTGTCGATATAGCCGCACCCAATAATCCAACATCCGCAGTGGTAAGGGTGGTGTCGATGCTGGTAAGGTTTGAAACTCTAAATGCAGTATTTGATTGGCAGTTTGCAAAAAGGTTACTGAGTCGGCACGAATTGGTTCTTGATTTAATTCTGTTTTGAGAATCTGGATATCTGTTGCATCAGATGCTAATAAGTAGCGGATAAAATCTTCTGGATACTGCTCAACCAGATATTTCAGGGTGTTGTCGTATGTCACTTTGATATCAGTTTGGACATCAGAAATTTAAGTTTATACCAATTTGAAAAAAGAATGTAACAGATACAAAAGAAGGAAACCTAGATTAAATCAGGCTTTCTTAATTTTGAATTGGTATTAGTTATTGTTTGTTGTTAGCGCTACTCTACGACAAACTGCTGTTCGCAGATAGCGCTAACATTTAAATTTGGTGTCTTTTCAAAATTACATTGTCAAAGATTGAGGATTCGTCTCAATCAATTTCGCTAAATCTTGCAAGAACGCCGCAGCATGGGCACCGTAAATAATCCGATGGTCGGAAGTAATATTAACTTGCATTTGTTGCCGCACGCCAAATAAACCGTCGGGTGTTGCTACCACTTGCGGACGGGATGCCCCGATCGCTAAAATTGAACCTTGTCCAGGCGGTAAAATCGCATCAAATTTGTCTACGCCAAACATCCCCAAATTGGACAGGGTAAAAGTACCACTGTTGTATTCTTGGGGCTGTAGTTGTTTTGCTCTCGCACGTTCTACCAAAGACTTCCAAGTACGCGATAGAGAATATATATCCACTGCGTCGGCATTTTGCAGCACAGGCGTAATCAATCCGCCATCATCCATCGCTACTGCTACGGAAATGTTGATATCAGAATGATAAACAATACCCTGCTCTGAGTAGCTAGCATTTAACAATGGGTGTTTTTGTAACGTCACCGCTACAGCTTTCGCCAGTAGCGCTGTCATTGTCACGCCTTTGGATTTAATTTGTTTATAAAGTTTGTCTAATCCATCGGTGGTAATTGTATAACCAACACGGAAGACGGGTACGGATATGGTAGCTACCATATTCCGCACTACGGCATTTTGGAAGGTAGTTAGAGGCACGATTTGACCAGGAACAGCCGCTACTACGGTTGCGGGTGCTGGTGTCCGAGGTGCTGGGGGTGCAACTGGGGCGCTGATTGGTACGGGTGCTGCTGGGGCAACTGGGGCAGTAGCGGGTTGTTTGCCCTGATTGGACAATGCTTCGACATCTTCGGCGACAATGCGACCGTGGGGGCCACTGCCTTGGAGTGTAGTTAAATCAACTTTGAGTTCTTTAGCTAATTTGCGGGCACGGGGGGAAGCTACAAGCCTTCCTTCTTTGTGGTTAGACCCGTTTTGAGACGCTAAGGCAGGTATTGCGGCTGAGGCTGTAGCGGCGATTGGTTCAAGGGAAGAGGTAGTAGTAGCAGCCACGCCGCCGGAATTGGCAAGAGATTTCGCCTGTTCAATTTCAGCTTCCGTTTCGGCGATGAAGGCGATCGCAGATCCTACCGGGGCAGTTTCACCAGCTTCAACTATGATATGGGCAAGAAATCCCTCGTAAAAGGTTTCTACATCCATATCTGCCTTATCTGACTCTACAACCACCACTGTTTCGCCTTTTTCCACCTTGTCACCTGGCGATTTCACCCAGGAAACGATTTTGCCTTCCGTCATGGTAGAACTCAGAGCCGGCATAAATACTTCGTGAATGCTCATAGGGTGGTTTGGGAATCAATGGTTTATGGACTTTAACAGCTTTTGTCAGATCGAATTGTATCTTGGTGGGAGAGTTTTGGACTGTTTATATTTTAGGTTGGGCATTGGGCATTAGCTTTTGACTAATGACTAATAGGAACCTAAATATAACTTAGAGGTCTATAGGACTTGTATTTTATTTTTGAAAAAACTTAGTACACATCTGTTCCCTATTCCCTGTTCCCTATTCCCTGTTCCCTTGCTATTTATAGCAACGGACAAGAAGGTTAGGACATTAACTGATGATAAAACCTATATACAAACAGACTTTCAACCCAGTCCCCAGTAAAGAGTCCCCAGTCCCCTGCTATATATTCCTCATAACCACTGCTTAAGATACAGAAGCTTCTCACAGCTAGAAGATATGGGATGCAGTTCAATTTAGAATTCAAAATTGGTAATAAACCTATTTGAAATTCCTGTTTACTTTTATGTCGGCAAAGTTGAAATTCTTTTTGATTGTGATACTAGGTATCTTTGCCACTGCTGGCGCTGGAGTTTATATTATCCAGCGCCAGCCATCTGCACCGATTGTTGAGACTAGTAATGGGCAAACCCAGCAGGTGGCAGCAATGCATCAGTCTCAAGAGGTTGTGGGATACTCAGAACGTTCCGATTATAAAACTATACCTCTAGAAAAGATCAACTCATCTCTCCAAGGTAGTGATCCTGCTACCCTCGCCCTGAATGCCTTTGACGACATAGGATCAGCAGCAGGAACGCGAAAGGTAGAGGTAGATTATCCGCAACGAAATCAGGCTTTTGTGACGATTACGGAAATCAAGCGGGGTGATGATTCAGTTAGTGTTAAATATCGAGTTGAGATGACCACTTTTGGGCGATCGCTTTTTATTAGCTCTCCTCCAGTGTGGCAAATTGTTTGGGCTGGAGTAAGGAGTTAGTTAGGAGTGAGGAGTGAGGAGTGAGGAGTTAGGAATTTAAACTCATAACTCATAACTCATAACTCCTCACTCCTCACTTTTTAAATGTCGCCGCGAATTTCTTCTACAACGCCATCGCGCAGAACGATTTCGACCTGCATTTTACTAATCAGGTTATCACCGGTTTCTACCCGAAAAAAGCCTTCCATTTGGAATTGGTTAACTTCCTGATCTTGCTGGAGAAACTGCACTTGCTGGAGGTTTTGCAGCAACTGATTTTTCTGCTCTAGGAGTTCACTTTTCTTTTGATTGACTTGGAGTTGGATATTGTCAATTTGTTGGAGGGTCTGAGGGCCAGGTGGTTGCAGACTCTGCTTTTGAATTGCAGCGATCGCTCTTTGTCCTTCGACTTCTAGCTGTTGCAGTTGCTGGTCGATTTGATTGATCTGCGTTTGCAGCTGCTGTTGTACTTCCTCTTTCCAGAGGGGAGTAACAATGACTTTGACGTTAACGACGCGTTTCAGGAGCAAATTAGATTTGGAGACATCCATAAATATTTCACGTTCACTCTTTACAGTTAGCAGGTGGAATCATCAGGCAAACATGCCGTCAATAATATCGCGATAGCGTTCGGTGACGATGTGTCGGCGAACTTTCAGTGTTTGTGTCATCAAGCCATTTTCGATGGAAAACTGTTCCAGAATGAGTTTGAACGTTCCGATGCGGTCATCCGGTCGAAAGCCTGGACGATTTTGCACTTCCCGATTCAATTCTTGCCGAAATAAATCCTGGATCATTCTACTCTCCAAGTCAATTTTTTGACTAGGTGAGGAAGTCACCTGATCATTCTGCGTATCCAGTGTCAGATTCTGACTTGCTGCCCATTTTTCTATGGCTTCGAGATTGGGGACAATTAAGGCTCCCAGGCTGCGCTGATCTTGGCCGACGAGCATAATTTGATCGATGTATGGCGATCGCAAACACGCATCTTCAATCGGCTGCGGCTCGATGTTTTCCCCGTTAGTCAATACAATCGTATCCTTCGCCCTGCCAGTCAGCACCAAGTCGTCTTGTGGTGTCAGCCAACCCAAATCGCCGCTATCAAACCAACCTTCCGCATCAATTGCTTTCGCTGTCGCTTCGGGATTTTGGTAATAGCCTTGCATAATCTGCGGCCCCCTCAACAATACCAAGCCTCGCTTCTCTACTGGTAGAGGCGCTTTTGTCTCAGGATCTACGATTTTAGCTTCTGTTGCCGGAAGTGGTAGCCCTGATGCACCAATCAAATTTCGCCAAGGACGACGAACATGGGTAACAGGAGAAGTTTCTGTCAAGCCATAACCTTGCAAAATCTGCACACCAATAATTTCAAAGAAGTTATCGATGTGTCTGGGAAGGGCACCACCGCCGCTAATCATCTGCTTAACTTCTCCTCCTGTGGCTTCCCGCACTTTGGCGTAAACCAGTCGTTCTCCCAAGGCATGGAGGGGTAATAAAGCTGATGCTTCTATCCTAGCTGCTAATCCTTCGACGGCGGAAGCATGAAGATTATTTAAATTCAACCCTTGAGCAACTCGCCGTGCTTTGATATATTTTTCGCTAATGCCCAATAAAAAGTTAATTAGGCGTTGCTTATTCGCTGGTTGTTCGCGGAACTGCTTTTGCACTCCTTCATAAATTGATTCCCACAGGCGGGGTACACCCACCATATAGTTGGGTTTAAATTTTCTCAAATCCCCTTTCACAGAGCGCAAGTTGGTATAAACTTGGGTGCAACCCTGAGATAGTAGGTAATATTCAACAGTTCGCTCGTAGCTGTGCCACGAAGGTAGGATGCTGAGAACGATATCGCCCACGTTTGGTTGCAATACTGTCCCAAAGGTGATCACTTGGTGCATCAAGTTGTTATAAGACAGCATTACACCCTTGGGTTTACCTGTGGTGCCAGAGGTGTAAATTAGGGTTGCCAGAGCGTCACGATTTTGCTTGACTGGCACAAAATTATGATTTACCCCAATTTCGATTAACTGGGTAAAGTTCAGCACCTTTAGGGTTTGGTCTGTTGGTGGTGCTTCATCGGAAAGTAAGATTACCAGTTGAATTGGTAAATCATTGAGGCGATCTTGCAGTTTTTTAAGTGTTTTTAAATCCTCAACGACGATCGCTGTGCTGCCACTATTAGCGATGATAAACAGCAGTTCTTCTTTTTCCGCTTGGGAGCTACGCACCACATCAACTCCCCCAGCCGTCATTATCCCTTGATCGGCAATAAACCAGCGAGGACTGTTGTCAGCAATTAGGGAAATGCGATCGCCTACCTTTACTCCCAACGCCTGCAACCCAGCAGCAAATAGTCGTATTTGCTCTGTCAACTGGGTATAATTAATTACTACTTCTGGTTTAGCGTGAGGGCTGCGGAGAGCGACAACATCACCAAATCGTTGAGCTGCTAAAGGCCAAATTTCTGGCAGCGATTCCACATTTGTGTAATCTACCAACCGCTTTAATGCCTGCCGTTCTCGCTCACTGATGTTAGATAAAAAAGAAGACACGGTTTGGGTTTTTGACATAACACCTTACCTAAATATCGTAAACTGATCGTTTTCCAGTTTATTTTGTTATTCCGCTACAATAGCCATCCTTATTATCCACATTCACTTCTGTATAGGATAATTCCAGGAATTCCACGTTTATATTTACAAAAATTTATGTTAAACTTAATTTACATAGATTGCAAGCAATAGATTGACTGAACATCAATGCTAGACATACATTATGCTTGCATCTAAGAACAGCGATGTCTACGACGGGCTACGCCTACGCCTATTTTTCACAGGAGATGATTACCTATGAAACTGATAGACGCTACACTGCTAACGCTAATCAATATTGCTGCTTGCGTGGCGTTCCCTAAACTTGTAGCTATCCTTCTGGCTGATAAAACCAAAGTGACTGAAACGTTATCAAATGGTTCAAAATTACAAACAGCCAGAGTCGAACTTACTAGTTTTCCTTATTGTACAGCTTACGTACTGACAGGTAGCCAATTTTGTAAATTTAGTCCTGATTTCTGTGCCAAATGTTCTCCGAATTGATGGACTATTTGCAAGTAAAAATTCCTCAGTACTTCCGACAACCAGCTATTCAATTAACTCTTCAACACAAATTCATTCTAATTTCGAGAGGCTCAGATCCCCGACTTCTTCAAGAAGTCGGGGATATTTTTGTTCGTAACTCCTGCACGGATTTGGGAAAATAATGAGTGTGCTAACTGTGACCTTCTACTTTTTTAGGACTTACGCACTATACAAAATCATCATGATGTGCATTAACAAAAATAGGTTGTTTCAGGCTTTGATTAATTATTTTTTGATCGTAAATAGACCATGCTGTAGGGGTTTAGCAATGCTTTACCCCTACGAAAGATGTGGTTATTCACGTTACACATATTTACTATTTATTGTCAATGCGTAAGTCCTGTTTTTGTTGTTTTAATGAAAAACGAGAGTTTGATTATTTATTTGTTCTGGCTGTAGTTATTTTCGGTCTGACGATAATAAAAAATGCCAGCAAAGTAAAAACTAACATTTGCCAAGTCACCAAATTCCAGCCACCAAGATTCCAGCATAATAGACCAATGCTAGTACCTACAGAACCGCCGATAAAATAGGTAGTCATGTAAACTGTGTTGATGCGACTATTCGATTGAGCATCAAGAGTGTATATCCTTGCGACATTGGTGACTTGGATTGCCTGTACACCTACATCTAGTAACAATACAGCAACAGCGATCGCCAGTGCAGAATTAGCAGCAATTTTAGCAATTACTAAACTTACAATCACGAGCGATACAGCAATAGTCAAGGAACGTTGGGAGTTACCTTGATCAGCTAGTTTACCAAAAACTGGTGCCATCAATGCACCTGCGATCGCTACAAAGCCATACATCCCAATTGTGTCAGATTCAAAATAAAAAGGCGTTCCAGCTAAATGGAAAGTCAGCGTTGTCCAAAATGAGCAAAAGACACCAAACAATAACCCGCCAATTAAAGACGCTTCTCTTAATAATGAAAAACGTTTTAATTGGTAAAGTGTTGATTTTAATAATTCCAAATAATAACCATTAAATTCATTTTCGACATTCGGTAAATATATCTTGAGTAAGACAATAACAATTAAAATCATTACTGCCGAAAATCCATATACATAACGCCAACTCAACCATTCAGCAATATATCCACTAAAAACCCTTGCTCCTAAAATTCCAATCAATATACCAGTAAAAATGTTGCCTACGGTTTGGCCTGTAGTTACTCTATCTATACTTGCTGCTAAAGGAAGAATAATCTGAGCCGAGACTGTCGCAATCCCAATTGCTATGCTCAATATCCAAACTTCAATGATGTTTTGTGAAAACGTCATGGCTATCAACAAACAGAACAAACATATCAGTAAGCAAAGAATTAATTTTTTCTTGTTAATTTTATCGCCCAAGGGGATTAAAAAGAAAAGCCCAAAACCGTAACCAACTTGCGTAAGCACAGATATGCTACCCGCTTCGCCTTCACTGACTCCAAAAGATGATGCAATATCTTTGAGGATTGGCTGATTATAATAAACGTTAGCAACACAGACACCAGCTGCGATCGCCATAATCAGTACTTGGACTTTAGTTAATGGCTTACTTAAGATTTGTTTTTCCATTCAACCTAAAATTTATACAGGAAAAAACTGGTTTACAGTACAGCTAAAACCAGTCAATAAAGGAGAAATTATAATATCGCTACTAAATAGAGTTTCTACCAATTTCAATTGATTTTGTTCACGCCGATAGACCTCTAGTTTACGCGATCGCCAATCAGCAATCCAATATTCTTTTACTCCTCTGGAAGAATAAAGTTTAAGTTTAGCTTCCTTATCTCGTCTTAGGTCTTCCTTAGTAGCAGACAAAACTTCGACTACTAAATCTGGTGCGCCAGTTAAATGTCCCGCTTCATCCAATGTTAGCGCCAAGGTTTCTTTAGTAGCCCAAACTACATCAGGAATCACATTATCTGATTCGGAAAACAAAACGCCTGGGTTGATTACAGCTTCTCCTAAACCAGTAAACTCTGACCAAATGTTAAGCTGTTGGAAAATTCTGCCACAAGTTTGCTGATGTTTAAAGTGAGGTGCCCTGGTCATAAATAATTCTCCATCAACTATCTCGTAGCGCGTCCCTTCATTTTCTGCGAAGAGTTCTACATCCTGAGTTGTCCAGCGTACTCCTGTATTAAGCATCTGACTCATTAGTTAACTCCTTTAATCTTGCTCTTGTATTTTAATCATAAGAGGATGTTTGAAAATTCACAAAGTATATTAGACAGGGCTATTTTTTTCTAGACAGAAACCGCCGAGAAAGGCTTATATTATGTCCGCCAAATTACCCATAAT
>NZ_JABXKM010000036.1 GCF_017115025.1 Nostoc sp. NOS(2021)
TTTGTACTCTTTATTTGCCTTTTACGGGTTTGTACGGTGAGGTGCAAGATATGAGGATCGCTATAGTGGTATCGCGCCTGAATAAACTCAACTCGGTCATCACTTACTACGTAAACAATCCGGTCAGTTTGAGTGATTCGGCGCGACCATACATTTACATCTTGATGTCTCAATCTTTCAGGATTACCTGTCCCTTCAAAGGGATTACGCCTAATCTCTTCAACTAAAGATAAAATGCGGAGTGCAGTTTTTCTATTTGTCTCTACCCAGTATGTAACGTCTTCCAGAAATCTCCGGTCAAAAACGAGGTTGCGTTCTAAATTATCCTCTTGAGAAACTTCAGATTGGGGAAGTGCTTCTGGTTCTAAATTATCCGACATTGAATTTATTTACTCTTCTTCGTAGAGCGAGAACTCTTTACGCAACTCGTCTATAGTTTGGGGCATATTAGTCTTAGCTTTAACACGTTGTAAAGCATCTAAAAGACGTGCTGCATTCTCAGGTGATTGGAATAAATATGCTGTCTCTATGATGCTATTAAGTTCCGCAGTCGGAATTACAGATACACTTTCCGCGCCTTCACGATTAACAACTATAGGTTCACGAGTGCTAATTGCCTCTTGGTAAATTTTGTCAAAATTGTTGCAAGCTTCGGTGTAGTTTGTCTGGATAGGCATTTTTTTGTTCTTCAATTTATCTATTCTTCCATTTTGCTGTTTTTTCAACTTTAATGTGTTTGTGGCTAAAGGTATAGGGTGCGATCGCCTTTAGTATGACAGTGCAATTACTGAGGTAGTTATTTTCATTAATAATTTATGCTGTACGTGCTTTAGCTAATATTTTCCTCATATAATTATGTCCTCTGAACAGTTCCAAGCAGCACACGTCTGTTAAAGTACCTTCAGGAAATTCGCTAAGGGTCGCCTCAGCTTAAACCATTACCTTATCGTCAAGCAAAGCGTAGATTAGAGGCAGCAGGCTTTGGGGAAGTTAGCCAAAAGGGTAGTCTGCCAAATCTAGCGATGAAGGAACCCGTACTGCGATCGCGCCTCATTATTGAGAAATTACTATTGGTACGCTGGGCAGTATTTTACAACAAGCTGGGATAAGTGTAGAAGAGTTTGAGGTTTTGTAAGGGCGGCGTAGGCGTGAAAGGGGTAAAAGGGGCGACCAGGGCAAACGCATCTTATTTCGTAATAAAAACTAAGCAAGGTTTTAATGAACCTCAGGCAACAATTGTGAAGTCAGCGGTTGTCAAGGTGGGAATATTAAGCAGATTGATAAATTCGGCTCCAGTTCCTAAGCCTGCTGCATTGCCATTTTGGTTATAGTACAGACTGCCACTACTGCGACTGTAAACCAGGAAAGCATTGCTGGTTGCAGCTAAATCATCATCGTCTACAATCGTAAAATTAGAAGCTTGACTCAACCCATTACCCACAATACTACTCAAAGCAGTAAAAGTATTCTTACTCAACACCAATTTATCGCTTCCAGAGGTAAAATCAGTCAGGATATCGCTACCGAAATCGCTACTAGTAAAAGCTCGTCCGCTACTATACAAAAAGCGATCGCTATCTGCTCCACCTGTAAGAATATCATTTCCAGACCCACCAATTAAAATATCAGCCCCACTTCCACCTGTTAACACATCATTACCAGTCCCCCCATTCAGGGTATTATTGAGGCTATTGCCAATCAAGCGATCGCTACCATTACCACCAACCACATTTTCAATTACATTATTAGCTGATAGGGTCAATTTCAAGTTACTATTGACTGTCTGGGTGGTAATGATACCTAAATTCACTCGTATATCTGTACTAGTACCATTGAAATTTAAAGAATCATTCCCACCTGTGGTAGTTTCTTGAATGCGATCGCTACCTAATGGGGTGGAAGCATTAAATGCATAAGTATCATTCCCCAGACCACCAGTGAGAATATTATTGCCACTATTACCCGTCAATATATTATTGCCACTATTGCCAGTGCCGTTAATATTGCTGGTTCCAATCAGAGTTAAATTATCGACACCATTAGCTAAGGTTGTTGTGGTACTAGCTTGTAAGCTGTTAGTGATGGGGACAGTGGCTACTTGTGCTTCAAATGCGCCAATATCAACTTTAGCGCCAACAAGCCGCGCCAAGCCTCGTTGGTCGTAGGGTATGGGTTCTGAAGTGTTGCCATCGCCGTCAAGGTCTTGTGTATCAGCAGGAATCAAGTTGTTGTTGCCGGCGTTAATGGCTGGGCTACCAGTCAGGAGGGCATGGGTAAGGGTGAGTCCGCCGTTATTTTGTAGGGGGCTGAGTCCGGGGTAAGGGTTGACGATATCTGTACCAGTGCCTACAGTGCCACTGGCTCCAGCTAGAGAGCCAATTAGATTATAATTATTGCCGTTAACTGTCCCTTGAATATCTTTGCCTGTACCCTGGTTACGATAATTACCAAAATTTCCGGCAACAATTGTGTTCTTTAAATTGGCACTGCCATTAATTCCACCTCCTCCTAAATCGCCCGCCGTATTATTGGTAATGGTGCTGTTAAGTATATTTGTAACAGTGCCCGGACTAGAATCTATACCACCGCCACCGGTTTCTGCACTGTTGCCACTAATTGTCGTGTTAACTAAAGCAATAGAGCCGCCGTTACCTTCGATACCACCACCAGCGCTACCAGGGCTTTCTACACTATTATCACTAACTGTAGTGTTTATCAGCGTCAATGTTGCATACAAGTTGTTGTAGATTCCACCTCCAAAATATGAGCTATTATTACTTATTGTGGAGTCAATCGCAACCACAGTGCCAGAGTTAAGGATACCGCCACCGTCGAGAGCTTGATTGTTACTGATAGTAGAACCATTTCGCAAGTAGACTGTACCATCGTTGTAGATGCCGCCTCCCTTATAAAAACTGGACACTTGGTTGCCTGTAAGCGTCGAATTAGACAAATCGAGAAAGCCATTAGAATCAACCCTAATACCTCCACCATCGTCAGATATATTGCCGCCTGTAACCACTACATTCTGTAAGCTTAAGGCTCCTCCAGTAAGTACATGAAAGACGCGATCGCTATTTAATAAACCGGAAGCATCAATAGTTGCTTTTTGTCCACCAACTGTCACAATCAAAAGTAGATTTTTGCGACTTTTAATATCTAAATCTCCGGTGAGGGCATTATCTTCATCAATCCCGTTCGATGTTAGGTTGTAAGTTGCTCCTCCTGTTAAGTGGATTTCATAGCCAGTATTCGGGTTTGCATTGGCAATTAAAATCGCATCCCGCAGAGATAACCCATTAGCAGCACTGCCATCATTTTGATCGGCTGTGGTATTGACTGTCAAAATTGTAGGAGCCATTTTACATTTCCTTGATTTATTATAAAAATTATCTCATCCAGATTACATTCATAAAAATAATTTTAGAACGCCGCTCAAGTTGTTTTCACTACTGCGGTTTTTAATTCACCTGTAACCAAATTTCTAAACTACCAAGTAACCTACTCTTTGCGAGAAGTTGACTAAAGAGTTGCTTCAGCTTGAATTTCTTGAATGATAGTTAAAATTTTCTCTTCTGATTGAATGTGCCGTTCTAGAACTTGAGCGGTTTATTCCAGTACCTACTCAGATCATAACTTGGCTAAATCTTGCCGCAAACCCTTCCCAATATATAACTTAAGCAAGGCTTCAGGTGACATATCTTGACTTGCTGCTACTTTTTCGAGCGATCGCAATGTATCTGTTGGTATGTTTATTGATACTGTTTCTGTCGCACGGGGTCTTAAGTGTAGTTCTAGTTCTTCTTCAGGCTTGTTCATATAGCTTTCTTTCAATGCGAGTAGTGTAATGATTAGTTAATTAGGATGGGGTGCGATCGCCTTTAATGTGGCAGTGTAATCACTGACGCAATCTTTTCGTTAGTAATTTAAGCTGTACGTGATTTAGCCAATCTTTCCCTCACACAATTATGTCCTCTGAACAGTTCCAAGCAGCACACGACAGTATATACAACACAGGCACACGTCTGTTACAGTACCTTCAGGAAATTCGCCAAGGTCGCCTCAGTGAAGGAGACGATACCAAAGGTTTGCAGAGTGTCGAGGATGAGATCAACAAATCCCTACACGAATTGAAAGAGCAGAAATATCAAGTAGCTGTGATTGCGGCGATGAAGGCTGGGAAAAGTACCTTTTTGAATGCCATAATTGGTGCTGATGTTTTAGCAAGTGAGACAGCAGCGTGTACAATCTGCCGTACAGACGTTCGACATATTCCATCTGGGCAAATCCCCAGACTTTTGGAATACCGAGAGGGACAAAGACGACCTATTGTTCTTGCTGAAGGTGATGCTGGAGAAATTCAACAGAAATTTCTAGTGCGTACCCGTGAGATTCGGGAGAAAGATAATCCTGACGATACCATACGCTTTGAGATCGAGTATCCTATCGAAGCCATTAGTGGACTCTCTTCCCTTGCTGGTTTTACTTTAGTTGACACTCCTGGGCCGAATGAGTGGGAGTCTACCAATTTCAATGTAAAACTAAAGGAAACTACACTGAAAGCGCTGCGAGAATGCAATGCAATTTTGTTTGTTTTAAATTACGCTTCCTACAAAGATAATGCTATTTCAGATTTGTTTAAGGATGTTAGAGAAAATCGTCAGGAAATTTTATCTGAGAACACAGGTAAGATTTACTTCATCCTTAACAAAGTTGATCAAAAGACAGAAAAAGACAGAGAAATTGCTGATGTCATAGAGGACTTGAAACGAGAGTTAACTACCTTTGGCTTTCCAAATCCAAGTGTCTATCCTGCAAGCTCTAGACAAGGACTTTTGGCGAAATTAATTCAACAAGATAAAGCAACAGATAGCCAGATAAAGGATTTTGAAGATTTTTTTAGTGCCAAATATGCTGAAAGAGATGCTAGAGGGAGAAAGGTAATACCGTTGCCATCAGAAATTGCACCAAAAGCTTTAGAGGATAGTGGCTTACCTACTATTCAAAAAATAGTTATTGAAACCATAACTCAAAATGCTGGTTGGAATCTTCTGAGTGATGCTTTGGCAAAACTTGATAAAGCAGCAAAGGCAATTGAAAATTCTTTGAATACACAGTTTAGTGCTTGGGATATAACGATTGAATCCCTCAAAATAAAAGTAGAGGATTACCGGAGACATTCTGAATTTACTAAAATTAAGGTTGCAACTGTAAAAAAGTCTGTAGAACAGCAAAAAGAGATACTAATAAAGGGTTTTATCCAAGGAGTTAGTATATTTGCTTACGAAGCAAAAGATAAAATCCAAAATGAAATTGATCACATTGCTCAGTCTAGGGTAGGCAAATCCACAGAACAGAATATTAAACAGTCTGATAATTTACAAAGTCGCGTATATCAAGATGTTGACTGGTTTGCTATTGCTGGAGAAATAGGTGGAACAGTACTAGAGTTTATTCCTGGGATAGGCAAAGTTTTAGGAAAAGGACTTAAAACAGTACTGAAAACAAGCAACTCTTTGCTAGACAGTATGAAGCAATCTGTTCCAGACTCATTGAATATTTCTGATTCTGGGTATCAAAATTCTTTCAACATATCAGACTCATACATCATTAGAGCAAAAACTAAAGCGGAAGCTCAAAGAATTGGCAGCACCATCAATGATTTTTGCGCTCCTCATATTCAAAGTTGGTGGCTAGACACTCAAGATAAGCTAGTTAGGGATGGCACAAAAATAAGAGAAGCTTTAGTTAAGAAAATACAAGAAGATATTCAACAGATATCAAATGAACTTTCTCAATATCTTGGGCAATCTTTGAACGTTCATATAAATATAAATGATATTCAGTTTCCTAGCTTTGAGTTCCGAGGAATAGATGCAGAAATTCAATACCAGCAAGAGGTGTTTACTCGCACACGAAAAGAAGCAAAAAAAGACAGTGGTTGTTGTAAATCGAATAAAGCCTATTATGTAGATGTTTCATACCAGGATAAGCATGAATTTTACGAAATTGACTTACGCCAAACAGCAAAACAAATTAAGCAGAAGATAGATGAGCAGGTGTTAGAAAACCAAAAGCTTTTACAGCGAGTCATTGAAAAACAAATTGAGGAAGATTTTAGAAGTGCAGAACAGCAAATCAATGACTTTATTAAAATGTTTCAAGATGATTTTGACAGCTTGCTGAAAGAACGGAATACCAAAGAAGCCGAGGCTGATCATATCCGTGAAATTCTTAATATTCACAAAAACAAGCTGAATGAATACCTGCGTGAATTAACTGCTATTCGAGCATCCTTAGATAATTGGAAGCCATTGCAAACAGTTAGATAGACATTCTAACCCAAACAAGCTGAAAAAGCCCATTAACCCACGCAGGTGGGTTTCGTTTGTATACCCCCAGAATTCTATTCTGAGGGCATTTTATTTGTTACCCTTCTGGCAATTTAGCAAATGCCTGCTCAACTAACTCCTTTGCCTTAGCATCCAAACGCAGCCAATCCACTTCACCCAGTTCATCGATTAAACTAGTATCAATATCAGCAGCTTCCTTGTGTGGGGTGTATTCCAGAAAACACACCTGATAACACAGTTCCCACAAATCGATACTCGCTTCTTGCTGTTGACGCTGCAAACGTAGATGATATCCTGGATGGGGCATCGGCAGACGAGCCAGAGTCTCTCTGATTTCATCTGCTTCTTGGGGCGTTGCAGTTTCCATCGCTTGCAACAGTTCAGTTACCAATGCTTTGATTTCATCAGTGGTGCTAGGCGGCCAAATCAGGACATCGTGGTAAGTTCCCGTCCAGGAAGATTCATCAAGCAGCTTGCGGAGATTGTCGATAACGCGAATGAAAGCAGGTTGCATGAGCATTTCAGCCTGCTGCCATGCAAGTGAGTTTGTTATTTTCGGTGGCATTGGTAGTAAACAGGGACACTAAAAGAAAAATAAACAGTCTGTGTTTATTAAAAAGCTGCGTTTTTAATCTAAATCTTTTCTCAAGATAGCGGATTTCATTGAAGAAAATTTGGAGATATTTATTACTAGCTGGAAAATTAGGTAATAACTCTGGGGAGGGAATATGATCGGCAAGCTACTAGACCATCGTTACCAAGTAATTCGAGTCCTCGCGATGGGAGGATTTGGTCAAACCTACATTGCCCAAGATACTAGGCGGCCCGGCAATCCCATTTGCGTTGTCAAGCACCTCAAACCCGGAACTGACCCCAGAGTTTTTGATACTGCTAAACGCCTGTTCAACAGCGAAGCCGAAACCTTAGAAAAACTGGGCAACCATGACCAAATACCCAGGCTGCTAGCATACTTTGACGAAAACCAAGAATTTTATTTAGTACAAGAATATATTGAAGGACATACCCTAGCTGAGGAACTTATACCTGGTCAGCGCTGGAATGAAAGCCAAGTAATTCAACTATTGCAGGAAGTTCTGGAAGTTCTCGAATTTGTCCATCGCCAAGGCGTGATTCACCGCGACATCAAACCGGATAATATCATCCGTCGCGCCTCAGATAATAAGTTAGTTTTAGTAGACTTTGGGGCAGTGAAGCAACTGCGTACACAACTCGTAACGGTGGGCGGACAACCCTCTGCTACAGTAGTTATCGGTACTCCTGGCTATATGCCCACAGAACAAGGGCAAGGTAAACCCCGTCCCAACAGCGATATTTATTCCCTTGGCATCATCGCCATTCAAGCATTAACAGGATTACAGCCAACAGAATTGCAAGAAGACCCGGAAACTGGCGAAATCATTTGGCAGCATTCAGTAACCGTGAACTACAGACTGGCGGCAGTGTTGTCCAAGATGGTGCGTTATCACTTCAAAGACCGCTACCAAAACGCCACGGAAGCACTGCAAGCATGTAAAGACGCGATTAATCCAGTACCCGCACTTTCCACACCTCAAGAATCCGCCAAAAATTCCAGTTACCAAACAGCCAAATCCCAGCCTCAAGTATCTCGGCTGCAAACGGTTGCAGTTGCACCAGCAAATCCTGTCAAACCTGCCCGTAAAGACTCTAGTAAATCCGACCCATGGCCGCTATTATTTGCCATATTATTGGCAGGTGGTGCTGCTGCCTTGGTAGCAAATGTAACTCCAAATGTAAAAAATTTAGCTTATAATCTTACAGGTAAGGATACCGCCTTAGCAAACAAATGCTCGGCTGTTGTCGTGGGAAATTCTAATATCCGTTCTGAACCTAGTTCGATAAATTCTGATAATGTTTTGCAAACTGTTGCTGATAACACCAGTTTCGAGGTAACAGGCAAGCGGACAAAACGAGGTTGGATAGAAGTTAAACTGAAATCTGGTCGTTTGGCTTGGGCATACTCGGATGTGATCACCAATAATCAAGAATGGGGTTCTTGCCTGCGCGAAAAAGGCATTGCAATTAAGACAGTAGATGATGATACCCTGATTGCGACTCGACCGACTCCCAAGCCACAACCAAAATCGAGGAATGTAGCAACTCCATTACCAGAAAAGCCGAAGGGGTCAACTGCCGATGCTGGGAAATTAGAGCGATCGCAGCCTAGTGATAACAGTGCCAATATTATAGAACAAGCAAGACAGAAATATGAATCAGGAGATATAGTTGGAGCGATCGCACTTTTGAGATCGGTTCCGGCAAACGCTGCTTCTGGTATCCAACAGACAGGTAAAGTAATTGCCCAGTGGCAGCAAGATTGGACTAAAGCGGAGGCGATATCTAATGAGATCAACAAAGCGCTGGATGATGGTAAATGGGATAAAGTTTTAGATTATAGAAACCATCCAGAAAAGTTGCCTAATACTCAATATTGGCGAAACAGAATTGAACCATTATTTAAACAAGCAGCCGAAAATCTAGCAAAACAGGCACTAACTAAACTAGAAAATCAAGGTAATCAGAAGAGTACCCAACACAAACTTCCCGATACTAAGCAACCTACCACTACAGAGAGTCCTAATACTACAGAAACTCCGAAAGGCAGTCTTTAACAGTTACGAGTTAAAAAGGGCGGTTATAAACCGCGTCTACACGAGACTTTACCCACCTCCGTGGGTTTCAAACCCAGAAATTTTCCTTAGTCCGCGGAGGCGGACGAAAGTTTGTGTAGCCGTGAATTCTATAGGACTTACGCAAAAACCCTCCTAAACTCTCATTCCTCCGTGTCCTCTGCGACCTCTGTGGTTCGTTGTCCATTACCTGTGCGTAAGTCCTATTCTATTCGCCCTCGCTCTAAGGGACTTCCAAGAAATAAATTATCCATCTTGTGGGGTGGGCATCCTGCCATTGGTGTCAAGTTAAGCCCAAACCCCTTTAAAACCTCGTTTCCAGCCTCTGGCTGGAAATGCACCTCATTGCGGCTCTGCCGCCAGCAAGAGAGGCGGAGCCTCAACGACGGGCATTCCCAGTCTCAGACTGGGAACGAGACAATCTCTAAAAGCTGGTTCTAGGCTGGTTTTCACGTTAAGTTGACACCAATGGCATCCTGCCCGCCCTGAATATAGGACGGGTGTTAGCGTAGCGGCACGTAGTGCGGGCACCCATCCCACAAGAGAATTTGGGATGTTTTTTTATTTGTCAGTCCCTAAGTTGACTGCTATACAAACCTTGTAAAAAGCTTTGTTAATGATTTTAAATCACAGATGCACATAGATAATTCATCTATGTGCATCTGTGGTTTTATTTTCTTTATCCGTGCATTTCGTCGTATTCTTGGGCTTCAACTCGTCTTGCTTCCATCCGCGAAGCAGGCAGAAACTCAGCGCGACGGACTGGAACCAAGGGCGGTGTATTTCCTTGGTAAGGGTGAATCACTTGTACAGTACGGGCTGGACGCTGCCGTGGTGAGAATAAAGCCAATACCCCAGCGACGACAACACCACCGCCAATAGTGAGAGTTGCGCCTCCTACAGCCCAAAGCATGGGTGAAGACCACCAAGAATTTTGCGGCTGGAATGCTGCTGCTTTTTGTTGGTTACTCTGCTGGGCTGATAGCCACTGCTGTTGAGTATTGAAATTTTGAACTTGGGCCTGTAACTGTTGAATTTGCAACTTCTGCTGTTCATTGTCGTTTTTAAAACGCTCCAACTGCATCTGCGTGTTCACCTTCTCCATCTCCAGACGCTGGTCAGAATTAGGAGCGACTGGCGGCTGATTAGAATTGGGATACATTGGTTGCCCATAAGGCCCGTAAGGATACATTTGTGGCTGCATTCCTTGGGGCGCTACTACAGTCCCTGGCATTTGCGGAGCAACAGCAAAGTTAGGTTGTAGGGGGGTATTTGTTCCTTTGAGCAATACGAGAGCCGCCAGCCCAGCTACGGCAACCCCGCCGATAAACGCCATACTCTCACTCATCGCCTTTGCTCCTCAATTGCGACGTAACTATAACCATCTGTGACTGACTCACTCTCACACTCACACTCATAAATTATGCCTACTTGATTTCACATAATACTCAAACTATAAGCAACTGTATCAGCTAGTTTTTTTACATCATCATATCTGATGTTAATATTCAAGACCATAATGGTCAAATTGTCTACCAAACAAGGATAGAAAAACTACACTGTTATACTTTTTTAATCTACTTTCCCCCTCTAATCAAGAGGAGTATTTGTGCTGGTGTTGGTGGTCTTGATAGCTGCCTTGAGACTTTGGCAAAATTGGGCGATCGCATTTAGTCCCTGCTCTGGTGTACCTTGGGCTAACCGTTGCACAAAAGCGCTGCCCACGATCACGGCATCTGCGCCCCATTCCCTTACCTGACGGGCTTGTGCAGCTTCGGAAATCCCAAAGCCGACACCAATGGGTTTATCAGTAACACCACGAATTTGTTTGAGTAAATCGGACACGCGGTTTTCCACTTGCGATCGCACCCCTGTGACCCCTGTTACAGTGATTAAATAAATAAATCCTTGGGAAGAACGAGCGATCGCTTCTATTCGTTCATCTGAACTGGTGGGAGCTACGAACAACGTCAGATCAATTCCGATGGCGCTAGCTGGTTGGAGCAAGCTTGCGGCTTCTTCTAAAGGTAAGTCTGGTACAACCAATCCCGCTACCCCCGCCGCCGCAATTTCCTGGAGAAATTTGTCAATTCCCCGGTGCAAAATTGGGTTGTAGTAGGTAAATAGGACAATGGGCGATCGCAATTTGGGAGTAATCCCTTGCAACATTTCCAGCACCTGCTCTAATTTCGTACCCCTTTGTAAGGCGCGGGTAGCAGCAGCTTGAATTACTGGCCCATCCGCCAGAGGATCGGAGTAGGGTATACCTAGTTCTATAATGTCGGCTCCACTACGATCTAGAACCTGCAAAGCTTTTGCTGTTGTTTCTAAATCGGGATCGCCAGCAGTGATAAACGGAATCAGAGCGCACTCACGATTGCGCCCAAGAGTTTCAAAGCAATGAGAAATCGCAGTCATTTAGTCAAGTATCAAGAGTCAAATGTCAAGAGTCAAGAGTCAAAATCTAGACTTTAGACTCTTGACTCATCAATGATAACTTTACACCTGAGATTGCTCTTCTTGTTCTATTTGGGCTTGAATTCGTGCTAGTTCTTCAGGAGTAAGCTCGTCTAGCCGCTTTTGCAGAAAGTCTTGCTCATACTGTTCCCGCTGTTGGTGGTAGGTCATTTTTTGTCCCACCGCCCGGAAAAAATAGGTGGCTAACCAGCCAACTAAGCCACTGACTAGTAAGACTTGGCTCCATATACCAGCTTTCTGATTATCCAAACCGACTAGCTGTAATCCTACATAAGCCAAGCCGCCGGCAATAAAAACACCCAAGCCAATTCCAATAGCGTCAATCCGTCGCATGAGAATTATGACCTACCAATCTCGTTAAACTTGAATTTGTCGCCGTTGGGGTCGAAAATTTACAAACGGCGATAGAACCAACAAACCCGGAAAGAAGAAAAACACCAAAAAGTACATAAAGACACGCTCGATGGAGCTAGCTACATACCAACGCTGCTTCAGGTACAGCAACACAGCAATCGGGATTACCAGAAGGTAAGCTCCAGCCAAAATCAGATACAGCAGGGCCACAATCATAACTTTCAAGTCTTAAGCATCTGTTTTCCATCATAGGCTGAAGAGCCAGACTCAGAGAAGTATAGTCATAATGCTTTCAACATAACTGCGGCACAATTCCTCGGAACCCCAACCCCTAAGAGCAACCTCTTAGGGGAGCTAAAGCGCAGCTTTAGCTCTTTGGGTACTTTTACTATGGGCAATTCAACGGACATCATCACAAAAGCTAATATCATGCTATAATAGTAAATTCACTAGCAAACAAATGCTCTAGTCAGACAAGATCGAAAACTCATCCAGATTGACTACGAGGAAACAAGGAAGACTTCCAACTCTAGAAAGCGATCGCCCAATCTGGAAAAAATATTTTCAATCTAGTTGGACAAAAGACACAATTGATGGTGGAATAGATGAGGAGGTATTTAGTGCCTCTAGAAAATAACTAGTTATACTAGTTGCCAAACACCAACGGGGGTGTGGCGGAATGGTAGACGCTACGGACTTAGATAACTGAGCCTTGAAGGAGAAATCCCTCAAGTGGAAGCTCTCAAACTCAGGGAAACCTAAATCTGGTGACAGACATGGCAATCCTGAGCCAAGCCCAAAAATTTTAGATTTGCGATTAGTCTTAAATCTAAAATCCAAAATTGCGGGAAGGTGCAGAGACCCGACGGGAGCTACCCTAACGTTAAGCCGAGGGTAAAGGGAGAGTCCAATTCTCAAAACCTGAGCTGGCTATTGCCATCAGGTAGCAGTGAAAACTGCGGGAGAATGAAAATCCGTTGACCTTAAACGGTCGTGTGGGTTCAAGTCCCTCCACCCCCACTAAAAATTTAAAATGCTAAAAGACTCCTATAGAAGGTATGGGCGAGTTGTATTTAATGGTAAAGCAACTTGCCCATATAGATTTGTATTAGCTCTGATTGTTAAAACTAAGTAATTTAACGGAAGTATTGATGAAGTATTAAACAATTTATGTTTAATACTTTATTTATAGTCCGAGTTTATCAAATTTGTGTAAAAAGATTACTGAATCTCTGAAGAATAGATTGATGCTACTGTTCACGAAGGTTAAGCTGGTAATAATATGAACAGGAAGCCCTTTTGTCCTGAAAACTGGAATGACCGCTAATAGTTTACCAATTAGTCAGGAAGATCCGCATTTTGTTACGTCTAAATCTAGACAGCTAAATGTGCAAATTGCACAAGAAGAGGTTTATAGCTTCTTTGTGGAAATTGTCAAGAAATTGTCGCCAGATGATGTTTTACGGGAATTCAAAGGTTTATTTATAGACGGTCTTTCTTCACAAGATTCCCATTCTATACCTGGGATATACAGCATTTTTTTAGAGGACAAAGAACAGGAATTTTGTAATACAATTAAGCGGTGTAGCTACATAATAATTAATAATTGGACAACCAACAGGAAAGAAAAATATATCCAAGAATTAGTTAATTTATTTGCTAATGAAAACCTCAAAATAAATCGCAATAATTTTCCCGCGATAAATATTTGTCAAAACTGGTTAGAGAATTTCATAAACAGCAAAGACTACCAAGAACTAAAATTATTTGCTGCTAAATATGAGGAATCATCTAAAGGTCATTGGGCTAATCGCTACACTTCCTATTTATTAGTAGATCAATCTGTTAATGAGAATAATCCCAGAGAGCAACAAGAGGCTGCCAGAAAGCTTTCTAGACAGATAAAAGACAAATTTAAGTTTGAACTGGCAATGTATATTGCTCGTTCTCAATCTGCTGTCTCAAGCACAACACGCTACAAAAATCCCAGTATTTTGGGAGATAACGTTCTGCATTTAATAAAAGCAATTGTTTTAAAAAAGGGTGTGTTTAGCCACGAAAATATTGCCAATATATTTATCAAGCAAACTCAAGAGCAAACTCTTGAAGAATTTAAAATAAGTATAGAAAAATATCTATTTTTTTCTGGAGATAATCAAGAATTAGTCGAGACTTTGCGGCGGAAGTTCGCAGATAAGTTATCTTTATGGAAGAAAGATTATAATCAAGAAATTATCACTAAAGAATTGTTATTGAGAACCTGTAATCGAGTGATTGATTCTTTGACAACAGAAAATGGGAAAGAACCTTCGTCATTATTTATATTATTGCTTACCCAAGGTCACTCTCTAACATTGGTAATTATACTGCTAAAGACTATTTTGATTTGTAGAAATTCCCGTAGGCATTTAGAAATTAGGATTGCTCATCTGATTCGCTATTACGAAAAATATCCTGAAGATGAGTGTCAGTGGGTAATCAATTTTATGGAAATTTTTAATATCACGTTTGCAATTTACGCAGAAAATGTAGAATATAACTTGATTAAGATAGAAGAAGAAGAGCAAAGGAGTAATCCGCAGTTAAATCTGGATGGTTATCGTGTGTTCTCACAGATGAAGGTAAATAGACAAAAATGAGTGTCGCCTGATTCATGATTTAGCTAGGCGTTCGTCTAACCAAGCGAAAGCAGCACCCGCAGTTTCAGCTAGAATACTAATGAGGCGATATAGAGCGATCGCACTAAATACTAAGGCAGCTGGAAAGTGGTGTCGTAAAAGTTCATACGCAGTCGCTTCAAACACACCTAATCCACCAGGCGCACCCGGAATAATAAACCCTAACAACCAAGCGCAACTAAAAGCCCCTAACAACAAAGGAATTTGATTCGCATTCAACGAACTCAGGGCGAACATAGTTAAGATAAACCCAGTTCCACGCAGTCCCATAAAGCCCAATTCTCCTAACAAAGGTCGTAGGGGATAGCTTTTAAGACTGAAGGGAACAGTTGACTCAGTGGTGACAGCAGACTTTTTTGCTTTTAATTTGTACAAAAAGCGAATAATTGGGTTTAAAAACCAGGGATGAATCGCACAAAGAACTACAGCTAAACTCAGCAATTGTAGTATTTGCAGAACAACGGTAGTATTAGCTGCCGCAAATTGGCTACTGCATAGGACAATGATGATTAAAGCAGCCGCTAGCATGAGTAACGGTTCCAGCAAAACGCTTAAGGTGGCTGCACCAGCAGAAACATTGGCATTTTTGGCTGCGACAATTCGCCCGTAGTGATGCCAGATATTACCTGGTAAATACTTAGCTATGTTCGTTTTGAGGTAAACTTGGATGAACTGGGGAGATGATACAGGTTGATTTAACTCTTGCAGAATCCAAGTCCAGATCCAGCCTGCCCAAGTATGTGCTAGTAAAGTGATGCCTGTAGCGATCGCTATAATTGCCCATCCTACCCCATCAATGCGGATAGCAGTCACCTCAATCCAATTATCCTTCAAAGCTTTGGCTAAAAAAAACAGTGTTCCCCCCAAAATTATCCAGCGTAAAAATTGCTTCATGAATTTAGTAATTTAACGGTGAGAGCAACAAGGGCTGAATACCTCAAAGCTTATGGGATATCAGCTATATATCCAAAGCTTTTGAAGTATCAAACAGGTTGATGTAGCTCTTTTGACGACAACCATATTATCTTAGTTTATATCTCCCTAGAGTTAGAGAAAAATATTATTTTTATGCTAGTTAAAATGTGACTTGCGCTAGATGTAAAACTCATTTCATGATTCATATCATAAATAGAGGTTATTATTTTGTCTGAATTGCTTGGGATACAAAATTAATTCCAAATGCCATCTTGGTTGAAGTTTAACTTAGTCACAAAAATCCAAGGAGTGAGAATTATGAAAAAAGCAATGAATTGGCTGAAAAACATTCGTCCCTTGAAAGCTTTAACTGTTTTTTTAGCAGGAATCTTTCTATTTATGACCCAGGCTTGTGGCGCTCCAGGAATAGCAACACAGCCACCACAACCTGGCGCTCAAGCACCTAATATAGAACGATACGATTCCACAAAAGATTATCCTCTGAATCCTCCTGCTGGTGGGATAAATAACTTTAGTGATGTAGATCCGAGAGCAAAAGATGAAAAGGCAGCCAATGACAAAGCTGAGGCGCTAGTAAAAAATGCTCAAAAAAATATTGAGCAGAAGGGAATTGACAGCCGAGAGCAATATGGTCGGAATTTTCAGCAAGGGACACCCCTTGGTGAAAGAGTGAAGAACCTGGGTGAAGATATCGGCAGTTCAGCTGAAGAAGTTCGGAAAGGTCTTGTTAAGGGGACTCAGCGAGGAATTGAAAATATTAAGGGTAATACCCAGAATACTGCCGAAGACGTGACAAAAAATGTTCAGCGTGGGGCTGAGGATGTTGGTAAAAATGTTCAGCGCACAGCTGAGGATGCAGGCAACGCAGCAAAGAGGACAGTCAAAGACGTTGATTGAAATTAGTCATTCAATCTCCTGCAAAAATATGAAAACGCGCACAGACATTTAGTCTGGGGCTACCCAAACAAAGCCTGCCTACGTAGGCAGGCTTTGTTTGGGTTTTAGGTGGGCAGCACTTACACAGTGATGATTAGCCATTGCGTCGCTTCCTTTGTAATGACGTAAATATTTTTAGGCTAAGAAATAATATTTTTGGCAAGAAGATGGGAGAAATTGCAAAATTCGACGAAGTTCATCGCTCAAGTTAATATTTAGCTTAATACTTTCTTTGTGTAATGAGAAGGTGAATTCCTTAGAAATATTGAAATATCCACCGAGAAGTAGGACGCTCAGTTAATTTATTCAGTTGATTTTTAACTGTCACCTTTTGAGTTTTTAAAGTATTTCTTAATTGTCTTTGTCCTCAATTATAAACCAAGCTCTATACTACAAAATGAAGTACAAAAAAAGGGTCATGTAGCGATCGCACACATCCAAATTATTCTCAATATTAATACTAAGCAGTCTGATTGATATTGGTAATATTATTTGAAACATCAATGTATTGCATTTTGAAGTGCGGAATGTAGGCTAGAAAGAATAGTTGATATTTTGACAAAATATTTGCTATCTACTTGCAAAATTTTAGAGGAATGAATTATCTCCGGTGATATTTGGAATTCAAAAAAATATCGAGTTACTTGAACAAGTCAAGCTCTTAAGCAAGCAATAATTATGAATGATATTTCAAACAACATTCCCCAGCCAGATCCAGCAGTATTGCATCCAAACGAGAACCGCTATATTTACCTGAAAATAGCTGTAATTAGGATACAGCAACATTCTTCAAGATGGTCATCGGCCCTTGGTCTTTGAGAATCTCCATTTCTGCTGCGTTTCGCACTAGCAGGGCACCAGCGAATCCTAATGAATTCACAGAGATAGACTGAAAAACCTCCTGCGATCGCGGTACGATTAACATCCATTCTCGTGTCGCTAGCAGATTGTAAGCACCAGATTGCTTTGCTTCTATTCCCACAGCATTTAGCAAAGTCCGATAAACTTCCAGTGTTGCTTGGCCCCCTGTCAATGGCGACTGCATCCAATTGGAATTTAGGGGTGCGAAAGCGTGTATAAAAGGAAGTTTTAGTGAAGTTGCGTTAGCAAAGCCCACCGTTAGCGTAGCGGACGCACCAGAAGCTATCGATTCTTGACATTGTCCTGATGTTAGCAAAGGTTCAATAGGTATCTGCGGCCCTGAAGGTGCAAGTGGTAGTGGCACTAGTTGCAAGTGCTTGTGTCGCTGACTAGCACCTGCGGTTTTGCCACTGTTGTAAAATGCTAAACCATCAAAATCAGCCAGACATGCCCACATAGCCGTAAAGTCTTCCAGGGTGAGTAAGCTTTCCTGTTCCTCGAAGCCACGGGTAATAATTAGCAGATGATAATCAACAACATTGAATTTATTCAAAATACATACATGGGTATCGGAGATATCCGCCACAAATAAATCCTCTTCGTAGGGCAAGAAAGGATTAAACTCTTGACCAGACGTAGCAGATTGTTTTTCCTGTTTCTCCTTGGCGGCTTTTTTGCGATTCAGATTAGACAAAATCCGCACTAAAAAGCGCACGTTATCCTGTTCGACAAATTCAAATTCCGTCTGTATCGACAGCAACGCCCCACATTGTAAAGCATGTTCCGTCTGTTCTTTGACACTTGTCCATAAAGTGCCAGACTTAAGTAAGATTTTACCCTGTGCCATTTTATTCCTTCAGGCATGGATGGAACACGCAATCGGGTAGCACAGATGTGCTACCCTACGAATGACTATATTGCAATACAGTTCAGTTAAGATGCGATAAGTAAAATACCAAACCTTTCACAGTAACGCAATACCCCTGCAACAAAACTGTCACAAATAATATCTACATTAGTAATACATCTAAATATCCTTCCAGAGAGCAATGCAAAACCAATCTCGCGATGGAGAAAACCCATCAAATAGCATTTTATCCAACACTGCTGATGCCAAATACCATAATCGAGCACCCTGGAAAAAGGCTGCCGCCTCTCTATCGCTGGTGCTACTGGGATCGGGTATGACATTGGCAGGTGGCTATATGGCTGGACATTCTCAGCAGGTGTCCGAGAGTGCATCTAATTTGGCAGTAAGTCGAGTAAATGCTGCTCCTCCATTACCAGCCGCCACAGATCCTAACTTTGTTATACAAGTGGTGCAAAAGGTCGGGCCAGCTGTGGTGCGAATTGACTCTTCGCGAACCGTAAAAACCCAGTTACCAGATGAATTTAACGATCCAATTTTCCGCCGCTTCTTTGGCTCCCAACTACCAGATCAACAACAGAATCACGTAGAACGGGGTACTGGTTCAGGTTTTATCATCAGTGCTGATGGTCGTATTCTCACCAACGCCCACGTAGTCGATGGTGCTGATACGGTGACAGTTACACTCAAAGATGGGCGTAGCTTTAAAGGTAAGGTGTTAGGAAAAGACGATTTGACCGATGTTGCTGTTGTCAAGATTCAGGCAGACAATCTACCGTTAGTAGCCTTGGGTAACTCAGATAAACTGCAACCCGGAGAATGGGCGATCGCGATCGGCAACCCTCTGGGACTAGATAATACAGTAACTACCGGAATCATCAGTGCTACCGGACGCAGTAGCAATCAAATCGGCGCTCCCGATAAGCGAGTAGAGTATATTCAAACCGACGCAGCGATTAATCCCGGTAACTCCGGCGGCCCCCTGCTAAATTACCGTGGCGAGGTAATTGCCATGAATACAGCCATTATCCAAGGGGCACAAGGATTAGGCTTTGCTATTCCGATCAACACAGCACAACGCATTTCCAGTCAACTAATAGCTACAGGCAAAGTAGAACATCCTTATCTGGGAATTCAGATGGTGGGGTTAACGCCTCAGCTAAAACAAAATATCAACTCAGATCCCAATAGCGGTTTGAGTGTGGATGAAGATAAAGGTGTATTAGTTGTGAAAGTTGTGCCAAATTCACCAGCTGCTAAAGCCGGGATACGTGCTGGTGATGTGATCGAAAAGCTTGGCGGTCAAGCAGTCACAGATGCCAGCAGTGTCCAAAAGGCAGTAGAAAATAGCCAAGTCGGGGGCGATTTACGTATGGAATTACGTCGTCATGGGCAGAATCTTAACATAGCTGTGCAACCTGGAGCTTTCCCCACACAAGTGCAATAAAAGTCCATAGGGTTCATTTAGTGATATTTTGTCCCGGAAGATCCTCCCAACCCTCCTTAAAAAGGCTTGCTCTAATTCCCTCCTTAAAAAGGAGGGAATTAAGCCTTAACCCAAGCGTATTGCAATAAAAGTTTTGCATTGAATTGAGTAAAAGTCAGTAGACCGAAAAGTTTTCCAGAAGGCTTACCAAACTTTCATTTGAGCGAGTTTACACCATTCGCTGGAATCCCTTTAAAATCTGCTTTTTAAGTAACGGGCGTTATGGATGGACTTTGTGCGATCGCCTCCTCAGATCCTCAGTTCAATCCAATCTCGTTCCGCCGAGCAAGCTGCCTCAGCACTCTCCGTAAATCGAATGTTCTCCAAAGACCGAACCATCGGAAATCACCCGAAAATGCCAGCGTTTTACTGTAGTGTAAAAGACGACTAGAAAACGAGAGTGAATGCTGACAAAGCGAGTACATAGTATTGATGGCGTTGGCGTTACAGGAATGCGATCGCACACTATGCCCGGAAATTGCGTAGACGCAGCCCAACCCAGGCATCGCACCCCAAGCGTAGACCTCACGGCAACTTCATGCTGAACTATACGACTTCCCCCTCACCAAGCATCCTGCGCCATCACAAAAAAGAATTCTGACAAATCAGCCTTAAGTACTTGGCTAAAAAGATTCAATTTGATATTGTTAATTAACATATCAAACTGATATATCAAAATGCTGAAGTTGGCAGTATTAGGTCTCTTGCAGCGAGAGCCATTAAATGGTTATCGGCTCAAACAGCAACTAGAGATGTTTATGAGTTGCAGTATTTGTGTCAACTATGGTGCGATTTATCCTCTTCTGAAGCGTATGGAAGAACAAGGGGAAGTGATGCTATGTGCAGAACAGGTACAAGAAGCTGGGCAGTGTGGAAAGGTATATGAGATTACACCTGTCGGCAAAAACACTTGGTATCAAGAAATGCTGGTATATCCTCATGAAAGCTGGGTGAATGCGCGATCGCGATTCTTAATCAAATTTTTTTTCTTTGGTCATTTATTACCCGAAGAACGAATGCAGTTAATTGAACATCGATTGATGTTATGTCGGTTACGCCTTGCAGAGAAAAAAGCACTTGAAATTACTGATGATTTATATCAAGCGAAATTACAAAAGCGGGTAATTGAAGTGATCAAATCGGAGATTGAGTGGCTAGTTGAGCAACTCCAAACAGAACAACTTCAATTAGTTCAAACGCCAACTTCAGTACAACAGCTTTAACCCAAAAAACTTTTGAAGTATCCTAACTAACTATGTGGATCGTCAAAATTGCTTTACGTCTTCCGTATACATTCGCGATCGCAGCTTTGATGATTGTGATCCTGGGTGTAGTCACGATATTTGGTACACCAGTTGATATTTTTCCCGCAATTAACATTCCTGTTGTCAGCGTAGTTTGGACTTACACTGGAACCACATCTGAGGAAATGGCCCAGCGAATCGTGACAATTAGCGAACGCGCCATGACCACAACTGTTGGTGACATCGAACACATTGAGTCTCAATCTTTAAGTGGTGTTAGTGTCGTCAAGGTTTTTTTCCAACCCAACGCGAATATAGCCTCAGCCGTCGCTCAAATTACCTCTGTCAGCCAAACAATTCTGCGCCCTTTGCCACCCGGTATTACACCGCCATTCATCATTCAATACAACGCTTCTTCGGTGCCGATTATCCAGATGAGTGTTAGTAGCAAAACCTTGCCGGAAGAAGCACTCTTCGACTATGCTACCAACTTCGTCCGCACCCAATTAGCAACAGTGCAAGGGGCGAGTGTACCTCTGCCTTATGGTGGGAAACCTCGGCAAATTATGGTTGATATCGATCCTCAAGCGATGTTGGCTAATGGCATTTCTGCCCAAGACGTGACTAATGCTGTCAGTGCCCAAAATCTGGTCTTGCCCGCAGGCGATATGAAGATCGGCGATCGCGACTTCGCCGTACAAATCAACAATAGTCCAGATGTGGTGTCAGCCCTCAACAACTTGCCGATTAAGCAAGTTAATGGTAATGTGACCTACATTCGTGATGTCGCCCAGGTAAGAGATGGCTTTGGTGTGCAATCAAACATTGTACGTCAGAATGGGAGACGATCAAGCTTACTTAGTATCCTGAAGAGTGGCAATGCCTCAACTATTGATGTGATTGAGCGGGTAAAAAAAGCTTTGCCCCGCATCCAATCCACCTTGCCCCCCGAACTTAATTTAGCGTTTTTGTTCGATCAATCTGTATTTGTGAAAGCTTCTATTCAAGGCGTTCTCAAAGAAGGATTGATTGCAGCCTGTCTCACTGCACTGATGATTTTGATTTTCCTGGGAAGTTGGCGCAGCACAGTAATTGTAGCCGTATCGATTCCCCTCTCAATGCTGGTTTCGATCATTGTGATGAGTCGTTTGGGACAAACTTTCAACATCATGACCTTAGGTGGTTTGTCCTTAGCTGTTGGTATTCTTGTAGATGATGCCACAGTAGAAATTGAAAATATCCACCGAAATCTCGGACAAGGAAAACCAATCAAGCGAGCAATCTTAGATGGAGCGCAGCAAATCGCCACTCCAGCACTTGTAGCAACATTATGTATTTGTATTGTCTTTGTGCCGGTCGTGTTTCTAAGTGGAGTGGCAAAGTACCTGTTTGTGCCGCTAGCGATGGCGGTAGTATTTGGTATGCTTGCTTCCTATGTGCTATCTCGGACTGTAGTACCGACAATGGCAAGCTATCTTCTACCACATGAAATGGACTTGCATAGAGAAAGTGAGGATCATAATGGTCATGGCAACAACCATCATCTAGATTCGCCAGTTCAAAACAATAATGGTAACAACAACCATCATCTAGATTCGCCAGTTCAAAACAATAATGGTAGCGACAACCACCAAATAGAAGAGGCCACAACGAAAACTGCCAAACCTGTTAAGAAAGATTGGATATGGCAGCTACACGAAAAGTTTAACCGACAATTTGAGAAATTTCGCAGTTGGTACTACAATGTCCTGAACTCAGCATTAAATCACCGCCGCATAGTCTTTGTGCTGTTTGGTGCTTTTATAGTCAGTGCAGGAGTTTTGTTGCCGTTCGTCGGTCAAGACTTTTTCCCGGAAGTCGATGGTGGTCAGTTTAGCCTCCATGTTCGAGCCTTACCTGGTACTCGTTTGGAAGAGACAGAAAAAATTGTTAGCCAAGTCGAAGGCGTTATCCGCCAGACTGTACCGAAAGAAAATCTCTCTCTGATTCTGGATAACATCGGCTTACCCACCAGTGGCATTAACCTTACCTATGGCTATAACGGTGCCACGATTGGGCAGGCTGATGCTGATATTCTTGTTTCCCTAAAAGAATCTGGTGCAACTTTTTCTTACGTCAAGCAACTCCGTCAGAAATTGAAAGCGACATTTCCCAATTACACCTTCTTTTTTGAGCCAGCTGATATTGTGACTCAAATTCTCAATTTCGGTTTACCTGCTGCTGTTGACGTGCAAATATCTGGCCCTCTGAAAAACTCAAAGGGCAACTTTGAAATTGCCCAACAAATCGCCGCCCGGATGACGCGCATTCCTGGCGCTGTAGATGTACATCTCCAGCAAGTTGTCGATGCTCCAAAATTACGTCTTGATGTCGATCGCACCGAGGCTCAACAATTGGGTATGACCCAGCGTGATGTTGCCAATAGCGTCCTGACTTCCTTAAGTTCAAGCGGTCAAGCCGCAATCAACCAATGGCTTGATCCCAAAAAAGGCGTGAGTTACACCCTGGCTGTACAAGTTCCCCAGTATAAAATTGACTCTATTGACAGCCTGAAAAATACGCCAGTTGGCAACGGTCAAAATGCACCCCAACTTTTAGGTAATTTGGCTAGTGTCAGACGTGACACAGTGATGCAAGTTGTCAATCACTACAACATTCAGCCAGTTTTCGATATCTACGCTAACTCCTCTGGTCGTGACCTTGGGGGAGTTGCCCGCGATGTAAATCGAATCATCGCTGATTATCAGAAAAAATTGCCTAAGGGAAGTCAGATTAATGTCCGAGGGCAAGTGCAAACGATGAACTCTTCCTTTCTGGGACTTGGTTTAGGACTTGTGTTTGCAATTGTGCTGGTTTACTGCTTAATGGTGGTGAACTTCCAATCTTGGCTCGATCCCCTGATTATTATGATGGCACTGCCAAGCGCCTTAGCCGGTATCATTTGGATGTTATTTGTTACCCGCACCACCCTGAGCGTTCCTTCGTTAATGGGTGCAATTATGAGTATAGGTGTGGCGACATCAAACAGTATTCTAATGATCACTTTTGCAAATGAGCAGCGTCAGGAAGGGGAGAATGCCTATAAAGCATCCCTAGCGGCGGGCTATACAAGATTGCGTCCTGTGTTGATGACTGCCTTAGCCATGCTCATCGGGATGGTGCCAATGTCTCTCGGTCTTGGTGAAGGTGGTGAACAGAATGCACCCTTGGGTCGGGCTGTAATTGGTGGCTTGTCAGCTGCAACAGTCGCTACTCTGATCTTTGTACCTGTCGTATACAGCATTATGCGGCGTCAACAACCTCGTCCTGTTGATCAGGATGATGACGATTTAAATTTCTCAGATCCAAAGACAGCATACTCGTTATCATCACCTCAAGGCAAGTCGTAAACTACCCACCACCAATTGCTAAAAGCAATATGGTGGGGGCTTTTAAAGCCCACAGTTCAGTTAAGCATTTCTTCCTTCTCTTCCTTCGCGTCCTTCTCTTCGAGACACTTCGTGAACGCGTCCTTTGCGGTTCGTTAAAAAAATTGACTTTAACAAAGAGTTAAGCCTTAACCCAACCGTATTGGGCTACAAAAAAAATAGTCAAAGCCAATCATGGTAATGACTCTAGCTGCTAAAATTCTGCTTTCTTAGATAATATGGGACAGTTTACCTATGGATTCTCAGCATCGTCCATCTCCTGATTCGGAACAACAAACGACTTCTAGAAAACAAAAGCGCGGCATCGGTGGAATTGGTTGGGCTGTAATTGGTGCTGTTTTTTTTGCTAGCCTACTGGCCATAGGTATTCTGCCCCGGTTAAGCCAAAGGTCAGAATTACAAGCAGCAGTCAAGGAAGCAAGCACACTACCCTCAGTCAACGTGATCACTCCTCGTCGCGCTACTGCTACTACCAATTTGGAACTAACTGGCAGTGTTGTAGCCCTTAACCAAACGACCATCTACGCTCGCAGTACTGGGTATTTGCGGCGCTGGTACGCAGACATTGGCGATCGCGTCCGATCTGGTCAGTTGTTGGCAGAGATTGATTCACCAGACACCGATCAGCAAGTTCTGCAAGCGAACGCAGAGTTAGTGCAAGCACAAGCCAATGTGTCTCAAACTCGTGCTAGTTTAGCTAAAGGTATTTCTGATTTGAAGCAAGCCCGCGCTAATCTATTGATAGCACGGCAGAGCTGGGAGCGCTGGCAATTTCTTGTCAAGAAAGGTGCAGTAGCTCAACAAGATGCAGATACAAAATATGCTACATATCAGGCTAATATTGCCAGCGTTGAGGCAGCACAAAACACTGTTAATGCTGACTCTGCCAACATCAAAGCAGCACAAGCTAACGTCTACGCCAGTCAAGCAAACTTGCAGCGTAATACTGTATTGCAGTCTTATAAGAAAGTCACTGCTCCTTTCTCAGGAGTGATTACCGCACGTAACGTAAATACAGGTGTTTTAATTTCAGCAGGTAGTAGTAACACCAGTACTACTAGTAGCATCAGTACCAGCAACACCAATACTAGCAATACCAGCCTTTATACTATTGCTGCTTATGACAAGCTAAACGTGAATGTGAGTGTTCCACAGAGTTTATCACAGTCACTTCAGACTGGTCAAACAGCACAAATTACAGTCAGAGAGTTACCACAGCGAGTGTTTACGGGTAAAGTAGTGCGTACTAGCAACGCTATAGATCCAAATACTCGCACTTTGCTGGCACAATTAGAAGTGCATAATTCTGATGCTACGCTGCGACCTGGGATGTATGCCAATGTCAAATTTGCCATTAACCGCACCGATCCTCCCTTTGTTGTACCAGATAGTGCCTTAGTCGTTAACGCCGGAGGTACGCAGGTAGCAACTGTAACCAAAAACCAAACAGTGCATTATCAAAAAGTTGCCGTTGGGCGAGATTATGGTACTGAAGTAGAAATTACATCAGGTCTGACAGGAAATGAATCGCTCATTGCTACTCCTACGGTTGATGACACAGAGGGTTTGCGCGTGCAGCGAGTTGCACAAACAAAGTAGACTCAATGTTGTCAATTTATAGCGCTTTTCACCTAAGTAAGGAGTATCCTGAAAACCCTACTGAACAACTCATATATCGCGCAGTATTTTAGATGTTAAGCGATCGCTGATGGTAGTTCTCAAAGCGATATCTATCGTAAGCGATCGCTAAGGCACATTTCCCTTAAAAAAAGCTCAATGCGATCGCTGTTGCATTTTTGGGAATTTTAAAATAGCGTTTACTGAGTACAGGCATGTTTAAAGGATTCGGTCGCCGTCAGAAAAAAAGGGGGGGATTTGGAGAGCAGCGATATAGATATGTTATATATCTACTGGCGATTCACTGGAAATATTTAACTATTTAAATCCAATTATCAACAACAGATATACAACATTAACTACTCAATCTAAATAAGCATGTCTGGTTTGGGTCATTTTGATTGCCAACAAAGGCAAAAAATTAAATGCTCATTCGATCTGAATTACAAATTTCAATCAAAGCAAGTATCTGAACAGAGTTATTCAGGGAATAACACACTATCAATGACATGGATAACACCATTGTCAGCTTCCACATCCGAAGTCACAATGTAAGCATCATTCACCTTAACATTATTCTCAGCATTAACTTTGATATCTTTTCCCTCGGTCGTTGTTAGCTTTTGCAACTGAACTAAATCAGCCGCATTAATCTTGCCAGAAACCACATGGTACTCTAAAACCTTTCTTAACTTAATCACATCCTGTAGTAGTTCTTCTACGGCTCCTGATGGGAGCTTGGAAAAGGCTTCGTCTGTTGGTGCAAAGACAGTAAATGGCCCATCTCCCTTAAGTGCAGTATCAAGACCAGCAGTAGTAATAGCTGTTACCAAGGTGTTGAAAGAACCTGCATTAATTGCAGTATCTATAATATCCGGCATCTGATGTCACCTCAATTGTGTGAAAACTTGATGTTAAAAGATTTAACACATAAGTGTATTTTTAAGCTATGAACCTAAGCTAGATTCAATTGAAGAATGCCCCCCGTCCAAATAACAGCCCAATCACAGCAAGCTACTGAGTAATACTGCGACTACAAAGTGCATGACCGAATGCTGGCGGTGATGTAGAAAGTTGTCGGGTGTGTAGTAGTGCTGTTCACCCAAAGGCAGCGGGGAGTGTGGGGTGCTGAGTAACAAACAATACTCGTCACTACAGCCGCATTTCTAATTTACAGTTGGAAAACTGGATTTCACCTTAAAAAATATTAGATAAAATAGAAATGACTGCACAAGTAAAAAATCAACGTATTCAAATAAATTTAGATTTATCGCCAAAACTTTATGAGACACTAAATAATCTGGCGCAATATATTAATGGAGATAATGCTAAGGTACTGTTAAAAGCTACGCCTACACACTCCTAGAAGTAGCTGTATAAGCCAAACAAAAAGGCAAGCATATCTGGATTGCAGATGATAACCAAAATATTGAAACTGAAATTATTGGCATCTAAACAACATGACAGATATAACAGATTTATCAAAAGTAATTGCCAACAAAGGTGACAATCCACTAATTCTGTCACCTGTAGACTTGCAGTCACAAGAAGACGTAGAACTTGAGCGAAAACTGCGAGAACTCAAGTTTAAACAAGAACTAAGAAAAGATTGGATTTTATTTATTGTCAGAGATGTAGTAATTTTTCCTGCCGCTATCCTTTTTATTTTTGCTGTCAGTGGTTATTCCCTATTTACTCAGATTCATAGGTAACTTATCACAGTTAGTCGAATAAAAAGACCTCTCCCTGGTTTTGCTACGCAAAACCTATCCCTCTCCGACTCGGAGAGGGACAGACTTGAACTTTAGTTCAAGGCAAGGAGAGGTTCATCCAACTCACGTTAAATTAATTATTTCTCTCTGCGTTCTCTGCGGTTATTTAAAAAATCTTACAACTTATCTACTTCAGTGCAATTGCGTAACTAATTTTACAGACGACGAAGCCAACTTGCTACAAGTAGACTGATCTTTATATCCACACAAATTTTGCTGGATATAAGGATTACCGCAATTGGTAAATCTGCAAATAAGTAAGTACTTGATGGAAATAATCTAAAAATATGGGGCTTTTAATATTTTCTGTTGCTTTAGTCGCCATTGTTGCTGTAATTATCATTAATGGCTACAACGATTTAGTCAAGTATCGCAACCGTTACAAAAATGCTTACTCTCAAATCGATGTTCAATTACAGCGTCGCTATGACTTAATTCCCAACTTGGTGGAAACTGCCAAAGGGTACATGAAACATGAGCGAGAAACCTTAGAAGCAGTTATTGCCGCCCGGAATTCTGCAATTAATGCTAGCAGTCGCGCCGCGCAAAATCCCGGCGATCCCCAAGCGATGCAACAGTTAGGCAATGCTGAAGGGGCGCTGACGGGTGCGTTAAGTCGCCTGATGGTACTTTCAGAATCTTATCCAGAATTGAAAGCCGATCGCGCCATGACTCAGGTGATGGAAGAATTATCTTCCACCGAAAACCGGATTGCTTTTGCACGTCAAGCTTTTAATGATGCGGTAACACTTTACAACACCAAGAGCGAATCTTTCCCCAGCAACCTTGTAGCAAATACTTTTAACTTTACTGTTGCAGAATTGCTCGCCGAAGCTACTCCAGAAATGAGAAATGCTCCACGCGTGTCTTTTTAGGTATCTATGAATTTCTTTGAACATCAGGATCGGGCACGCCAAAATACGCAACAATTAATCGGGTTATTTTCCTTGTCGATCGCAGTCATGATTATGGCGATTTATATTGCCACTTTATTTCTGTTCCGCATGGCTCCCCGGATTTGGTGGCATCCAGGGTTATTTCTCTACGTGACTGGGATTACAATAATTGCGATCGCAGTGGGAAGCTTATATAAAATTGCTTATCTCCGGGAGGGCGGAAGCGTAATTGCCCAAGAGTTGGGAGGAAGACTCCTGCTACCAGATACGGCAGATGAACAAGGGCGACAACTATTAAATATTGTCGAGGAAATGGCGATCGCTTCTGGTATTTCGGTGCCAGAAGTTTATCTCCTTGAAAGAGAAACCAGCATTAATGCTTTTGCTGCCGGATTTACGCCCAATGATGCTGTAATTGGAGTTACCCGTGGAACTTTGCAACACCTGAGCCGAGATGAGCTACAAGGAGTCATCGGCCACGAATTCAGTCATATTCTCAATGGAGATATGCGGCTGAATTTGCGTTTGGTGGGACTACTGCACGGAATTTTGTTCATTTATTTAACCGGGGAATTGCTGTGGCGGATTCGTGGTAGTTCCCGCGAAGAGAAGGGTTTCCCCCTGTGGGCGTTTGGTTTAGCACTGATGGCAATTGGCGGTATCGGATTACTCTGCGGGCGTATGATTAAAGCCGCCGTTTCTCGCCAACGCGAATTTCTCGCCGATGCTTCGGCTGTACAGTTCACTCGTAACCCCAATGGACTTACCGGAGTCTTCCAAAAACTCCAAAAGATGGATTCACGCTTGATTTCGCCCGCAGCAGAAGCCGCCAGCCACATGTTTTTTGGCAATGCCCTCAACCCTTCTTTCTGGGAAAATATGTTTTCTACCCACCCGCCCCTAGCAGAACGTATCCGCCGGGTTGGGGATTTAAATGCTCGCAATTTAGCAGCAATGCCATCTCGCAATCAGATACGTACTTCTACTTCTTCCCAGGAATCCTTAACAATGGGCTTTGCTGGTGGTGACAACGCCACCCCAGAACAGGTTGTAAACCAAGTTGGAAGCGTCACACCAGAGCATTTTGCCCATGCTCAAGCGCTGTTGTCGCAGTTACCAGAATCCCTGCGCTTGGGTGTGCGGGAGCAGCAAAGTGCAATGGCGATCGCTTTTGCGCTAGCGTTAGATACAGAAAATCTCCAAATCCAAGAACGTCAAATTGCTTGGTTACGCGAGGTGCAGCCTGCTGATTTGGTAGAGAAAACCCTGGAATTGAGTAGCGAAATTAGCCAGTTAGATCCCAGCATTCGCTTGCCACTTGTGGATTTGGCAGTATCCGTATTACGCCAAAATTCTGCCAAAGAATGCCAAAGTCTATGCAAATGCGTCCACGGTTTAGTTATAGCCACCGGAAGTTTATCACAGTGGCATTTTGTGTTGCAGTTAATACTGTGGCATCGTCTCCAACCTAGTATAAATCCCACATCTGCTACAACGGTAGAATTTACCGCTATAGAACAGATTTGGCCAGATAGTTTATTAGTACTGTCGGCACTTGCACATGTCGGACACTCTCAACCCGATGCAATTACCTACGCATTTCGTTCTGGAGTTTTTCGACTTCCCAAAGCTGGAGAGCAAGAAAAACCAGAAACACCAGTTACCTGTAATTTCACTGAACTCAAAAAGAGTATTGAGCGCCTTCGCCTTGCCACTCCCAAACTCAAGCAGGCTATTGTTGATGCTTGCGCCCACACGGTACTATTAGATAACAAAGTTACTCCATCAGAAGCAGATTTACTAAGAGCGATCGCTATGACGCTAGATTGTCCCATCCCGCCATTTTTAAATCCTCAGCGTAGCGTTTCAAAACAGAAACAATCTTCTCCAAAGCGAAGTTAATGTAACCAGTGAGACGCGATTATTGATAACTAAACAAATAAAGTCCGCAAAGACGGACTTTTCCATTATTCTTTCTTGTCGTTGCAAATGGCTGTTTACCAGAACAATAACCTATTGCATTTTCATTGCATTTACAGGAAATTGATTTATTTTCGTTCTCGTTACTCTTATACTATAAATAGTTATCTTGGCAAAACAGTATCATATTGTACAAAAATTCTTTACATTGCCTAGAAGTAATTAATTTACTTAAAAAAGTTTAGACAAAATGCCAGCATTCCAGAAATTTGATTGCTATATTAGATTAAATAACTATTCTGGCAAGGGTTGAAAAGCTGTGCGGGATGATTTACAGGGCTTGAAAATTAGTCAATATGAACTGCAAAAGCTGACTAATTTGCCTGTTAATGAGGAACTTTTAATCATTACAAATCCTCTGAAAACATTAGCAAAGATATATATACAAAAGCTGAAAAGCTCTGAAGGGGCAACTGTAGTCTTTATTGGATTTTCTACATTTGTTTTTGTGTATATTTTATTTGATATAATTATTAAATTTTTTGTGACGTGGATAACAATTCCATCTTGGATATTGTTAATTATCTTAGGTCTTTGGGTTGGTGGTCTGACGCAAACTATCTTATATTTAATATGGAAAACTAGAAATAAAATTGTCAAAACTAATATGACAAAATCGCTGCAAATTCTGTTAAATGAGGTTAATAGATACAATACTGTTATTAGAGTAATAGATATCAATGACCAAATAGAAGAAGCTGGTAATCCAGAAGTAGTTATAAAGGAAAGAGAGGGTGTTATCGAAGCGCTTAAACTCACCAAAAATGATTTAGTTCGCGCTTTGAAGACAGAAAAGATTTTGAGAGAGAATAAGAGCTTTATCCTTGGTAATACAGAACTATTTGTTAACAACTTAGCAACTTTAACAGCCATGCAAGTAACTGAACAGGCTACTGAGCATGGAAGGTTACTCAATGAAGCATTACAAATTGCCTTAGATGTGCAACACGAAATGAAAAAATTACAGACTCAGCGTTAAAGTAATTCGTAATTCGTAAGGGGGATTTAGAAAGCACTCCTGAATTCACAAAGGTTGAAACCCAATCCCCTTGTGTCTGGCTTAATTTTCCCTGTTTCCTTGTTCCCTGTTCCCTTGTTCCCTGTTCCCTGTTCCCTTTCACTCAGCACTCAGTAAGAGTTGGAGAAAGCCTAAATGCTCCCGATAAGTCCATAGACGCTGTTGCAGGTTAAGGCAATGTAAGGGACTCGCCAGACATCCTCAATGGCTTTTTCCATAATCCTTCCCACGGTTGCAATCCCCGGTCTAACATAAAGAATATTCGTAAAGTGATCGCTTATCCGCATGGACTGGAAAGAAGTCAGAGGTAACTGGGTAATCATTCCCCGAAATCCCATAGGTATCATCCATTTTTTAGGAGGTGCATTTGTCGCCACTGCACCGCACATCACTTATCGCTGGTTACTCGAACAACTGGCAAGTAAAGGTTATGTTGTAATTGCTACGCCTTTCGTCAATACATTGGATCATACTGCGATCGCAAAATCTGTGTTGCTAAACTTTGACCGCACCCTCGAACGCTTACATGACTCTGGGGCATTACGCAAGCTTTACTTCCCCATCTACGGCGTTGGACACAGCATGGGCTGTAAACTTCACTTGCTGATTGGTAGCCTCTTTAAAGTTGAACGCGCAGGCAATATTTTAATATCCTTCAACAACTACGCCGCTAAAGAAGCTATCCCCCTAGTAGAACAGTTCAATTCTACTTTGAAAATCGAGTTTACCCCCTCACCGTCGGAAACTAACAAGCTTGTTCAAGAGCGTTACAATATCCGGCGCAATTTATTAATAAAATTTAGCAATGACACCATTGATCAATCGGCAGCTTTAACCAAAATCTTACAAGAACGTTTTGATGAGATGGTGACAGCACAAACGTTACCAGGAACTCATACAACACCTCTAGGTCAAGATATTAAATGGCAAACTGGAACATCTTTCACTCCCTTTGACGCTTTAGGGCAATGGTTCAAGCAAGAAGCATACCGTGACTTGAACCAGCTAAAAAATAGCATCCTTTTGTGGGTGAATCCTCTTGCACCCCCATAATATTTTATGACGTTAAAAAGTCATGAGTTCGACGGAAAAATATAAATGAGTTAGTAGTATTTTGGGATTAATACTACTAACTTATTAGCCAAGATCCTATTTTTATTTTCTATTTTTACAGCAAACTATTAATGAGTGTTTCCTACAAATTTCTATGTTTCAAATACTAGTAATTGATGACGACTATTCAATAAAAATACTCCTGAAAAGGATGTTGGAAAAACAGGGTTATGAGGTAGTTACTGCCAGTAGCGGCGAGGAAGGGATAGAAAAGGCACTGGCTTACCGTCCAGCACTAATTATTTGTGATTGGATCATGCCGGGGTTGACTGGACTGGAAGTCTGCCACCGCATTAAGAAAGACCCCAAATTTTCCACCACATTCTTTATTTTATTAACATCCTTAGATTCTGTTGCCGATTGCGTCAAAGGTTTAGATGCTGGTGCTGATGATTTTATCTCCAAACCTATCGAGCACAACGAATTACAAGCACGGGTAAGAGCGGGATTACGCCTGCATCAATTGAGTAGAGATTTGCAGGCTCAAAAGTTGCTTTTAGAATCAGAAATGTCAGAAGCAGCAGAATATGTGCGATCGCTGCTGCCTCTTTCCATGACTGAACCTTTCAATATAAATTTCCGATTCATTCCCTCGCGGCAACTCGGCGGTGACTGTTTCGATTACTACTGGCTCGATGCTGATTATCTGGCAATTTACTTAATGGATACTGCCGGACATGGCCTCAAAGCGACTCTTCCCTCTGTTTCAGTGCTGAATCTGCTGCGTTCCCGTGCGCTCAAAAGTCTGGATTACTATCAACCTAGTGATGTATTGAAGGCTTTGAATGATACCTTTCAGATGAATTATCAAAATGACAAATACTTTACGATTTGGTACGGAGTTTACAACCGAATCAATCGCCAGTTAATTTATGCTAGTGCAGGTCATCCCCCAGCAGTTCTAGTAACCGGCACATCTCCAAGAAAGTCTGAAGTTAAACTCTTGAAAACCCCCGGTATGCCAGTTGGGATGTTTCCAGAGGCAAAATATGTTGATGGATTTTGCAATATTGAAAAATTCAGTACCCTTTACATTTTTAGTGACGGCGCTTATGAAATCACTAAATCAGATGGCACACTTTGGAGTTTGGATGCTTTTATTCAGCTACTAGTTAGCTTACAACATCCTGTTGATTGCCAACTTGATCCCGTACTGAGTTATTTAATCGCTTTGAACTCCAAAGATGCTTTTGATGATGATTTATCTATTTTGCAAATTAACTTTGATTAATTAAGTTTTTGAGACTAAAACCTGATTAAATGCGTCTTGGCTGGGGAATATTTCAAAGACTTTATCCATATTAGTCAGTTCAAATAATATCCTGACTTGCTCATTAATTGAGCAGAGAACAAGCTTACTATCCGCTGCCCGCAAGGTTTTGAAAGCTAATACTAAAGCTCCCAAACCTGAACTATCCATAAACGTTACATCTTGAAAATCAACTAATACAATTTTCGCACCAATTCCTAAAATATCGGTAATATTTTGTCGAAATTCTTGTGAAGTTGTGGCGTTTAAATTCCCACTGAGCTTAATAACTTTTACTTGTTCTCTCATAATACCTCACTCTGATTTGTGTAAATGATGCTCTGTTTTCGTTAGTATATCCCAATCATAAGACCTCTTGCATAAATGCTTAGATTGTCGTGTTGAGCGGAGCGAAATATCTGTGAGATTCTTCTCTCCACTACGTTCCGTACCCTGCGGGAACGCTGCGCGAACAGAATGACATTCCTGATTTTTTGACTTTTGCAAGATATCTATAGATCATTTAAAAAATGCTTGCCAGATAAAAAATAAGCAATTATTAAGCTTCAATGCTTTCTAAGTCTTTTTGAATAGGGCAGTGTAAATTATCAAATGTTTATTTTTATAAAAACTAATTATTGACTTATAATTATAGTCTTACTGCTAAGAAGTCACTGAGTGCAAATAAGTATCATGATGATTGTCATCAGTGAAGGGTGAAAAGCAGTCGTATCAAGTAGATTAAGAGTGGCGATCGCTCCTTAAACTTATAAAAAGCACAATTACCATAATTCCTTAACCATAAGGGTTTTACTTACATACTTGAAATAAGTCATGGAGGAATTGAGAAACTCTAGCTAAAAGGTTTAGTTTTAGCACTGCTAGACTCAAACATGAGGTTTTCTGAGGTTATTGCCTCTACTGTTTTAGTATTCCCAATGTTTGTTATTGCTCAACAGGCTCACTGATTTTTCAGCAGAGAAATAGTTGTGCCAGCTAAACGACTTGCGCGATCGCTTAGACCTTTTAGCATCCTCAGTGGTAGGCAGGATGAAACATCAAACGTTGGGATATATAGCAGTTGCCAGGTAGCGGTTGACATCAGCTAATGAGAAAACACTGACACCAAGAGACTTTTAACCCTATTAAGAGTTCCCTATTTCCTGTTCCCTGCTATAGCTGAGAGGAAGGCGAAAATTTGCGTCCTAACTCTCTCTAAGAGGACTCACTTTGGCTCTGTAAAGCAGCTTCTCACCTTGAAGGTAGCCAGTGTAGCGTATCTTGACTATTTCTCCAGGTTGTGCAGTTCCCTCCATCAATTGGTGCAGTTGGGGGTTATAAGGTAATTCTGCTCCCACGGGTGCGATCGCTTCCACTCCCCACGCCTGTAAAAGTTTTTCTAGGGGTTTCTGCACCAACGGTACTATTTTGACTGCTGCTAGCTGGGGATTTTCTTGCGCTTTCTGTGCTGCTGTTGGCCATTGCAATAATAAAGACTCCAGCAGTTGCAAACTCGACTGCTGGAATTCTTGTAGTAATATCTCTCGCTGCTGTTCTAGTTGCAGCTGCGAGCGATCGTACTCTTTTCTTAAATCTGCAATTTCTTCTAATAATTCCTGAGTAGGCGCTGCTTTCTCTTGTAACAACTCTACGGTTGAAAAAGTTGCGATTAATTCATTCAATGGCATCTGTAGCACTGGCGACAACTTCAGCAGCACATCTACGCGCATCTGCTCTAGCTTTCCTTGTCGTAATCGCAAAAGTTGACGCTCTGAGACGCCAGCAGTGCGACTCAGCGCTTTAAAACTAGAAATACCCACCTGTTGCATTAAATCTTGCAACAGGTGGGTATTGGGCATTGGGCATTGAACATTGGGCATTGGATATTAGGCATTGGATATTGGGCATTCGGTATTGGGTATTGGGCACTTGTACTGAGCGTTGCCGTTGGCGCAGCCTCTCGTAGAGAAGTATTGGGCATTGGCGATTAAGTTTTTTCTCTATCCCCTATTCCCTATGCCCAATGCCCAATGCCCCAGTCCCTATTTCTATTCTTCCAGTAAACTTCTCAGCATCCAAGCTGTCTTTTCGTGTACTTGCATCCGCTGAGTCAATAAATCGGCGGTAGGTTCGTCGTTAACTTCCTCTACCACGGGAAAAATAGACCGTGCAGTTCTGACTACGGCTTCTTGCCCTTCCACTAATAAGCGGATCATCTCCACAGCTTTCGGAACTCCGGGAGTTTCTGCAATCGAACTTAGTTTGGCGTATTCGCTGTAGGTTCCCGGTGCGGGATAGCCAAGCGCTCTAATTCTCTCGGCGATTAAATCAACTGCTAAGGCTAATTCTGTATACTGGGTTTCAAACATCAAATGCAACGTTTGAAACATCGGCCCCGTCACATTCCAATGGAAGTTATGAGTTTTCAGATAAAGTGTATAAGTGTCAGCCAACAGGCGAGATAAACCCTCGGCAATTTTAGCCCTACTCGCCTCGTCAATGCCGATATTTATATTTTTGACTGTTACTTTCGATGACATAATTTTCTCCTAATTAGGTTATATGTAATTGGGTATTGGGGATTGAGGATTGGGCATTGGCAAGAAAATTAAGTCTTTAGTCCCCATGCCCCATGCCC
>NZ_JABXKM010000120.1 GCF_017115025.1 Nostoc sp. NOS(2021)
GTATTTATCTTCTGCCTAAATCAGACCATGCCTAATAAGCAAACAGAATAAAAATGAAGTATAAAATTTCTCGTCATGCACAGACAGAGATGGAGCGGAGAAATATATCTCAAGCTTTAGTTGAATCTGTTCTTAATGCTCCTGGGCAAGTAGTATTAGAAAAGGAAGGCAGAAAAATATACCAATCAAAAATTGACTTTGGTAGTGGGAAAACATTCCTGCTGCGCGTTATCGTAGTAGATGATATTGACCCAGCAGCTATAATAACCGTATATAAAACTAGTAAGATTGAAAAATACTGGAGAGAAATATGAAAATTACCTATGACCCCGAAGTAGATATATTAAGAATTATATTGAGTGATGTACCCATAGAAGATAGTGACGAAGAAAAGCCAGGGGTAATTTTAGATTACGACGAAGATGGAAATATTATCGGGCTAGAAATATTAGACGCTTCCAAAAGAATCGATAATCCACGTTCCCTAGAGTATTCGATTTCTACATAATAGAGGTTGGAGATTATTATACCAATTTGAAAAAAGAATGCGACAGATGCATTTGTAGGGGTGGGGTTCCCCGCCCTTTATGTCACTCAGCTTGATTATGGTTCGTTTGAGCCTGTAATTGTTGAACTTGCTCGACAGTTAAACCTGTGACACGGACAATTAATGCGATCGCAACTCCTTCATTGAGCATATTTGTTGCAATCTCCTGAGCTTTTTGTTCAATACCTTGTTCAAGCCCTTGTTCAAGCCCTTGTTCTAATCCTTGTGCAAGCCCTTCTTGCAGAATATCTTGATAAATTACAGATTCGCGCATCATATTACTCAGTTTGAGTATCTTCTGTTTGAGCCTGTAATTTTTGAACCTGCTCGACAGTTAAACCTGTGATATCAACAATGATTTCCAGATTGATACCTTTACTAATCATTCTAATGGCAATCTCTTGAGCTTTTTGTTCAATACCCTGTTCAATACCCTGTTCAAGCCCTTGTTCTAATCCTTGTTCAAGCCCTTGTGCAAGCCCTTCTTGCAGAATATCTTGATAAATTACAGATTCGCGCATCATATCACTCCGCAATATTCTTTTAATCACGTCTTTATTTAATACTAACCCAGCCAACACTGCTGTTGATGCAGCAATATTACTGCGGATTCGGGTGTCGTTGAGTGCTTCAATAACTTGAGCAACTTCTTCTAAAGTTCGGGTTTGATCGTTGGTTTGACTTAAAGCTGCAAACGGTAGCAAACCCGGAGAATTCAAAAATACTTCGGTTGGCTGTTCCCAAAGTCGGATGACTTCAAATCTGTGCAGGCTGTTTTCTAGAACAAATTCTGTTTGATAAACTAATTCAGAATCAGTTGGTTTTAGATAAATTACCACCTGACGCATTCGCTTATGGGGAAATTTTCTATATGCCCGCAAGCGATAATCATTCATCCGAAAGGGAATATCGGCTTTAGGTGAGGTTTGGAATTCGAGATGGAGGACAATTTCATCAGACTGCAACAAAATTAGTGCATCGGCGCGGATGGGTTCGAGGGATAATTCAGAAGGACTCAGTTGTGTGAGAGTTATTGGTTCACCGAGTAGCCAAGTTGCAAAGTCGCTGGAAAATGACTCTGCGAGAAACTTGCAGACATTATCAAACATAGAGCAGATTATATCAGTTTAATAACAGACCGTAGCGATTTGAAAAAAGAATGCGACAGATGCATTTGTAGATGTGGGGTTCCCCGCCCTTTATGTCACTCAGCTTGATTACCGCGAGTTTGAGCCTGTAATTGTTGAACTTGCTCGACAGTCAAACCTGTGACACGGATAATTAATGCGATCGCAACTCCTTCATTGAGCATATTTGTTGCAATCTCCTAAGCTTTTTCTTCAAAAACCGTCTAAGCGACTGGCTCGACTTTCCGATGAATCCCTCACTAATTAATCCTGCATTCTTCTTCAACCTTCCCGCACCATCCAAACCAACATTCCTAATAGTATTTCCACTGGTGGAACGGCATAATCATTCAAATCAATACTCAGTGTTTGCCCTTCTAATTTCAAAAATCGCCAAAAGAGCGATCGCCTTTTCTTACCCAGAAGTAGATAGAGTTCAGGGAGGAGAGCATTTTTTGCACTAAGCAAATATAACTTGCACAGAGACGTAAAAGACACAGAAAGAAACTCTCTGCATTCTCTCCGCCTCTGGGATTATTTTTATCTTGGGCGTCCCAATGTAGTGATATATAGAACAGCTTCATCAGCAGGAATACCCAAAACTTCATTTACTTGGTCATCAAAGAATCCACCGATCCCGCTGACGCCTACATTCAAGTGCATTGCGGCTAAATTCAGGCGCTGTCCCAAATGGCCGGCATCCATATGTAAGTAACGGTAAACGCGATCGCCATATTGTGCGATCGCAGCTTTCAGATCGGCAGTATGAAACAACACCGCTGCTGCATCCCGCCCTAATTCTTGTCCCAAACAGAGAAAGTGTAACTCTCGCCGAAAGTTTTTAAACCGAATTTGGCGTAATTCTTGGGCTTTGGGCGCGTAATAGTAACAACCCGCCTCCAATCCTTGAACTCCGCAAACAGCAATGAATGTTTCTATTAAATTCAGATCAAAGTAGTCTGGAGAAATATCTAAACTTTGGTCGATGTAATTTTGCGGTTGGTAAGTGAAATCGAGTAAACTTTTCAATTCATCGAAGGTTAAATCATCACCATTGTAGGCGCGGGTAGAACGTCGCTTGTACATAGTGATTTCCAGTTCTGACAGCTTTTGTCCCCAGTCTATAGGTGCAGTGGTGGTGGGAATTTTCAAACAGAAAGGAAAATTGTATTTATCCTCCAAAGATTTTTCTTGTTTAATAGTTGGTAGATTGAGATTGCCAGTTATACCTGATTGGATCTGGGTGTGTCGATGGAAATATGTCAGCAATTCGCCATCGGGGATTTGGGGATAACTGGTTTCGGTGGCGGAAGGTAAAGCAGTACATCCCAATGGCAAATTTTGATTGACATCTAACAAGTCTGCCAGAGGTAAGATAGCGATCGCACCTTCTTGTTGCGGATCGATATAAAGCAGATCGTTGATCGATTCATCCACAAAACCGCCGATTAAATGGGGGCGATAGTCAGTAATCGCACTAGCCAATTCGATATTTCCCAATAGGTGTCCCGTATCTAGAAAAATCCGGCGGTAAGCCCGATCTTCATAGCGCCACGCAGAACGGTAGAATACCGCAGTGACAATAATTGCAAGTTGGGTATTTTCTAGGGAAGGATGCCATAAACAAGCTGCTTGGAGAGTTTGCCAAACATCACTTTCCCAATAATGCATTAGAGAATGAGTCCGACACTGGTAGTTATACAGACCGGGCGGCAATAACGATGTGCCACGGGAAACCACATAGACTTCGGCAGGGTATAATCCGCCTGCACTGGGAGCAGCCCGTAAATACACCGCACTACCCATAGAAGGCATTCTCGCCGTCAATCCATAGCTGCGAAACAGCAGGCGCGAGAGTCTTTGCCACCATTGAGCATCTGGGTTATTAGCAAATGCCTCTGGTTTTTCTTGGATATAGGGTTTGAGATCAAAAGTAGAGCCAATTTTGTACTCTTTGAAGGGCACTGGCTGTTTAGCCCAGTCTAACCGCTGATTTTTGGAGGCGAGAGTCTCAGGGTTGTATTTAGTCCGTTCGTGATAATGCTGGGCAATTGATTGGTGTAATTCTGGCATAAGTAGTTTTAATATCCTTGGGGCATCCTTTTTTTGATCTTGGCATTCATTAGCCTCATTATTTCGTGTCAATTGGTACAATCCTCATAGTCACAAAGTGGTATTTGGTAACAACTGAATTGGGCATTGGGCATTGGGCATTGGGCATCTGGTGAAAAAGAATGTAGAGACGTAGCACTGCTACGTCTCTACAAGGATTCTGGATGACGCATATTTAATTTCACCCGATGTCTAATATTTTTCACAACCGTCTAACTGCAATTTCCAACCCTTCACATACACCGCTCAGAAAATCTAAATCCAAAGTAGCGATCGCATCACTAGGTTTGTGATAATGTGGATTTCGCAAGAATGCCGTATCTGTCACCATCATTGCTGGATAACCCAAATCCCAGAATGGTGCATGATCGCTAAGTCTGGTTTGGGGAAATATTAAACCTCGATTCGGCACGGGTAGCCATTGACTAGATACGCCAGCTTTGCGAATATTACGGCTCATGCCAATTAAGTCAGGCAATGTTCGCAAATTCCCAATTAAAGCAATAAAATCTCCTGTATCTGGATAGAAGCGTTCCAGAGGAGAAGGGTAACTTTGGGAACCTGGTGTAGAATCCTTATAGCCTAGCATTTCTAGGGAGATCATTAAACGTAGCTGTTGCTTTTGTTGATGCAACAGGGCTGCATAGTCAGCGCTACCCAGTAAGCCGTATTCTTCCATATCGAAAGCAACCAGCCTTAAGGGATATCTTACAGCTTGGGCAACAAACTTTCTGGCCAATTCCAGCAACACCGCCACACCTGTAGCATTATCATCAGCCCCTGGTGTTCCCGGAACGGTATCATAATGAGCGCCAATTAAGATAGGTGGCAAATCCTTTTTTTGCCCTCTAGTTTGGGAGGGTAAATTTAATATCAAGTTATTACAAGCTTTGCCTCTGACTTCAAAGGTGTGGATTTCCACACTCCCCCATTGGGAAAATTGCTGGCGGATATATTCTTGGACAAAAAAATGTCCAGCCGTTGCCATGTAAGGATCGCGTTCTCGCGCGATCGCACTCAGGGAAGTTTGTAATCGCTCTGTTAAATTCAAATTTTTAAAGTAGTGGCAATAATATGAGAATTTTCAGGCACTCAAAAAAGCAGAGCAAGCATTATTAAGGTGAATTTATCAACTTCCAGATAGCGTAAACAGAAGTAGGCGGATAACAAGAATTGAGGCTGCTTAGGCACACCAACCATCTCAATGCTATCCTAGTCTTGCAACTATCTCCTCTAGCTGCACTTCTTAGCTTACTGCCTTAATTTAATGATGACTATTATACCATTGGGGTGTTTTTATCCTGTGGCACAAAGCTAGAGGTAGTTCCGCCCAATCATAATAAATATATAAGACACTTTAGGAGAAGAGTAACGCATGGGCAAGGTAGTCGGCATCGACTTGGGTACAACCAACTCAGTAGTCGCCGTTATGGAGGGTGGCAAGCCGGTGGTGATTGCCAATGCAGAAGGAATGCGAACAACCCCCTCCGTAGTTGGCTTTAGCAAAGAAGGTGAAAGGGTGGTTGGGCAAATGGCACGGCGACAAACCGTCCTCAATCCCCAAAATACCTTTTTCGCAGTTAAACGCTTCATTGGGCGGAAGTATGGCGAACTTAACCCAGATTCCAAGCGTGTACCCTACACTATTCGCAAAGACGAAGTAGGTAATATTAAAATTGCCTGTCCCCGTCTCAATAAAGATTTCGCCCCAGAAGAAATTTCGGCAATGGTGCTGAAGAAATTGGCCGACGATGCTAGCCGCTACTTGGGTGAACCAGTCACAGGGGCAGTAATTACAGTACCCGCCTATTTTAACGATTCTCAACGGCAGGCAACCCGCGATGCTGGCAGAATTGCTGGTTTAGAGGTGCTGCGGATTCTCAATGAACCGACTGCTGCATCTTTGGCTTATGGATTGGATCGGGGTGATACGGAAACTATCTTAGTATTTGATTTGGGTGGTGGCACCTTTGACGTGTCGATTTTAGACGTTGGTGATGGCATATTTGAAGTCAAAGCTACCAGTGGAGATACGCAACTTGGTGGTAATGACTTTGACAAAAAAATCGTAGATTGGTTAGCAGAGCAATTTCTGGAAACAGAAGAGGTAGACTTAAGACGCGATCGCCAAGCTTTGCAACGTCTGATGGAAGCGGCGGAAAAAGCCAAAATTGAGCTTTCTGCTGTCAGCGTCACCGATATTAACTTACCCTTCATCACCGCCACGGAAGATGGCCCCAAACATCTGGAAACTCGTCTAACTCGTTCCCAGTTTGAAGGTTTGTGTGGTGATTTGGTGGGGCGATTACGGACGCCAGTGAAACGAGCGCTCAAAGATGCCGGACTTTCACCTAGAGATATTGAAGAAGTTGTATTAGTTGGCGGTTCTACACGAATGCCAATGGTGAAGCAGCTAGTACGGGACTTGATTGGCACAGAACCCAACGAAAACGTCAACCCCGATGAAGTGGTGGGAGTGGGTGCAGCAATTCAAGCAGGAATTCTCGCCGGCGAACTCAAAGATGTGCTGCTTTTGGATGTTACACCCCTTTCTTTAGGATTGGAAACCATCGGCGGCGTGATGAAAAAACTCATTCCCCGCAACACCACCATCCCAGTCCGCCGTTCTGACATTTTTTCCACGTCTGAAAATAACCAAAATACTGTGGAAATTCACGTAGTTCAGGGTGAACGGGAAATGGCAGCAAACAACAAGTCTTTAGGACGGTTCAAGCTGTATGGCATCCCACCAGCGCCACGAGGAATTCCCCAAGTTCAGGTGTCACTTGATATTGATGCTAACGGTATTTTACAGGTAACAGCCCTAGATAGAACCACTGGACGAGAGCAGAGTATCACCATCCAGGGCGCTTCCACCTTGAACGAGTCGGAAGTGAATCGGATGATTCAAGACGCTCAAAAATACGCCGATGTCGATCGCGAACGTAAAGAAAGAATAGAAAAGCGGACTCGTTCTGAGGCGTTGATTTTCCAAGCAGAACGCCAACTTAGAGAAGTAGCGCTGGAATTTGGTATGCAGTTTGCCCGCAGCCGCCGCCAAAGAATTGATAATATTTGCCGAGACCTAAAAGAGAGTCTTAAGGAAAATAGCGATCGCGGTATTGATCAAGCCTACGCCGACTTGCAAGATGCTCTCTATGAGCTAAACCGAGAAGTCCGCCAGTCTTATGCTGAAGACGAAGACGACGATTTGTTTGGTACTATCCGCGACATCTTTACTGGCGGTGATAAAGATAAAGAACGCGAACCTATGCGAGAGACATATCGAGAACGCGACTCATACAGTAAGGACTATGGCAGAGATTACGGTAAAGACTATGGCGGCAAAGACTATAGCCGAGACAGTCGTTCTTCCTCCTATGACAGCCGTCCTCCACGCAAATCGCGTCCCAGCTACCAAGATAACTGGGATGAAGAAGAAGACAATGATTGGTTGTAGTACTTTTAATAAAAGTTAGAAGTTAGGAGAGAGAAGTGAGGAGTTAAAAATTAAATCTTTCAACTCCTAACTCCTCTTTCCTCTTTCCTAACTTCTAATTAATCCAAAATCTAAAATCTAAAATTTAAATCACTGACTATGCAAAATTTGCCGAACTTTCGCGATTACTACGAGATTTTGGGAGTATCTAAAGATGCCTCTGGTGAGGAAATTAAAAAGGTTTATCGGCGATTAGCAAGACAATATCACCCCGATCTCAATCCGGGTAACAAAGAATCTGAGGAAAAATTTAAGGATATCGGCGAGGCTTATGAAGTCCTTTCAGATCCAGCCAAGCGATCGCAGTACGACCAGTTTAGCCGCTACTGGAAGCAAAAAGGCTTTGCGGGCAACAAACAAGTGCCAAAGGCTAAAACTTGGCAGAGTAACCAAGGCGATCGCAACGTTAATCAGGAGGTAGATCCAAGCCAATTTTCCGACTTTGAAAGCTTTATTAATCAAGTTATCGGCGTCAAAAATAAGAATGGGGCAAATAACTCTAGTAATGGTAATAGCGATCCGTTTCGTTCCCCCAGAACAAAAGTTGCCTATACCGTTAACACCCCACCTCGCACCACCCGTCGGGATATAGAAGCCAGATTAACACTCCCACTAGAAAAAGCTTATCAAGGTGGTAATGAACGCATTCGTTTGGAAGATGGGCGATCGCTAGAAGTGAATATGCCTCCAGGTATGGTAACAGGTCAAACCATCCGTTTGCGGAACCAAGGCGTTGGTGGTGGCGACCTCTACTTAAAAATTACTGTTGAGCCTCATCCATTATTTAAGTTAGAAGGTTTAAATATAGTCTGCCAAGTCCCAGTTACTCCCAGCGAGGCAGTTTTAGGAGGACAGGTAGAGGCACCGACTCTTGACGGGCCTGTGAAAATGACCACCCCTCCCGGAGTTAGGTCTGGTCAAAAATTTCGACTAGGAAATAAAGGCTATCCCAGTGATGACGGGAAACGTGGCGATCAATTAGTAGAAATTCAAATAGTCACACCGAAAAATATTAGTCAAGAAGAACGGGAACTTTACGAAAAGTTACGGCAAATTGAAACCTTTAAACCCCGTGCTGACTTACTAGGTTAGGGCTGCTTGAGTAGAAATGCGAAATCGACTCATAGAGAATCGCTGTTAGCCAAATTTTGCTGTCCTCGTACTTTAATATCCGCAAAAAAAGCTGAAAGTGACTCCTGATTATATTCAGTATAGTGACCGCTATCAAGTTGCTTAATACCAATGTCAATCTGACTGCGTAACGCTTCTAACTTGAGTTTTTGCAGTTCTTCCTCAAGGCGCTGGAGTTCATCTATCATCTGCTGAAACGCTTGTGCCTCATGCACCACAACCTCAGCTTTCCCATTCACAGTTAGTACAAGCGGGGATTTTGTGGACTTTATCCGCTCTACGTATTCCTTAGCATTGCGCTTGAAGTCGGTAAGAGTTTGAATATTTTTGAGATTAATTTTGATCTGCATCGCATCTAATTAAATGCTTTATAAAATATTTTATCAGATGCTAGACCTGCTGTGTCTTCTTCTGTCTTCTGCAATTCATAAAGGATTTAAAATATAAAAAATATCTTTGAGCAAAGTGACTCAAACAGGCGTGAATCACAACCGGGCAATGCCACAAAGCAGTAAACTAACTTATTACTCCCTGCTAGGACTGCATCCCTCGGCATCGGTAATCGACATTCGTCGCGCTTATCGACAACTGAGCAAACGCTATCATCCTGATACTACAGACTTGCCGACTGCGATCGCCACTCCCAAATTTCAGCAAATCAACGAAGCCTACGCCACCCTTAGTCATCCAGAACGCCGATTAAGCTACGATTTAAAAATTGGCTATTCCCGCTTTGGAGTGATTCAACCACCCCCTGATTTGAATCATCCCGTCTCGCGTTCCGATGACTTGTCAAAATCAGCTTACCTCGATGCGAGCGATCGCCCCCTTTCATCTGGCGAAATCTTTGCTTTATTTATGCTGGTGTTAACATTTGTAGGTTGTCTGTTATTAGCAGTTGCCATCGGCTTAACTCGTGGCGAGGCTGCTTTCCAAACCCATTTGCTACAGCCAACTCCATCTGTACAACAGCACATTATCCATGTGTCGCAACCAATTACCCCTATGGTAATTAACAATAAAAAAATTTCCTAATCCAAAATCCCAAATCCAAAATCCAAAATTCCTATGCCTCTTCTTCCCTCTGATACCCCCCTATATAATCATCCCCTGCCACAAATTGAACAGTGGCTAAAAGACCAAGGCTGTCAACAAGACGAAACACAGAGGCATTGCTGGCATGTGCAGCGGCCTAGTTGGCAAGCTGAATTATGGCTCGACGTTGAGCAAATCGTAGTGCGATATGTCCAATCAGGGGAAAATGGACAAGATATCCAACGTTCATTTAAATATTCTCTGAGTCGGGATGATGTAGAACAAGCCGTGTTTTCAGGGCCATAAGAAAGTGCGAAGTACTGTTCACCGTAAATTTAGACCAACTTATAGGAAGTTTAGCTATTAGATAAAACTTCCTATATTTTTACTCTTGTTATGGGGTTATTTTGGGGTCATACTATACTATAGACAATTTAGATAAAATTAAAATGAAAATAAAATTTTCAGATGTGAAAATAGGTGATAACTTTACCCACGAACTACTAGATAGAGTCATGATAAAACTAAATGATGAGGCTTATGGTTTTAGTATGTCAAATGCAAAAAATATAAAAGAAAATCATAAAGATCTTCAAAAGGTATTTATAGCTAAAATTGAACCTAATACACCACTAGCAGAAACATTAGTAGATGTTAAAGAATGGTAAAGGATACTCGCATAAAGGTTAATAAATGTCTGAAAATCAAATAACCACAATTGATAAATGCTTTGACATAATAATGAATCCTGTCAAGTTTAAAGATATTAAACCCGGTAATATATTTGTCAAAGTTGAAAATGAAATAACATATAATAAAAATCTCATTGTAAAAATAGATGAGAAACATGGTTTTATCATTGAAATGGAAACAACAGGGATATTTGAAGACTCATGTGAAGTATATCTTGTAAAAATGAAGAGTACAACAAATAAACTTTTAGAAAAACTTAATGAACCATTTGAAAAAGCTATTACAAGAATTAGACTTGCAACTAACCAATCAAGAGGTAGTTTGATAGAAGAAGCTATAGGATATTTAGTTATTAAATACAAAATCAATAACTAATATAATGAATACTTGACCTTAGTAAATCTCTAAGTTGCTAAATCAAAGTTGAATAGCCAGCGATCACCGATCGTGTAGTGCGATCACCCATCTTTTGAGTTGAGGTGCGTGCGTTATGACTGCTGAATGCGATCGCCAGCCTTGTCTTCACTCTCCATCAAGGACACACCATTCTTCCAAAGCTCATACTCGCTAAGATCAATCTCCTCATTCCACACAATCCCATAGCCCCCTTGCTCGACCTTAAAGTTCTTAAAAAAAGCAGGTTGTCGAAGTGGAGAAAACATTGGAGTATCTAAGAGATGACGAACATCGTATTTTTTCACCTCTTGATTGGTAAATTCAATGACTAGAGTAGTATCATCGATTGCTTTGGCTTGATGAATTCGGGGATACTTCATACTGCTTCTAACCTAAATTTACTTTAAGGGAGGTAGTTTACGAAACTCCTGGGTATTCCACATTTGCAACATATCTTGCTGGTATAAATTGGCCCACTCTAGGACTAGCTTTTGGGCGCGATTTGGCAAATCTCCTTCAATGATTTCAAGTGATTCAATGCTGACTAACGCATTATACTCGCCATAGATTGCATGAAAATGAGGGGGAGGGTGATCGCCAAAGAACACTTTAATCACAATTCCATAGAACCGTGCAACCTCTGGCATAACGACATCTAACAAATACTTAACCCGTTTATTCTACCAAAATGCGTAGTTTACCGCCGCAGGCATCGCCGATCTTGTAGCATCGCTAAGACATCCGACGAAAGTGGCAGATGCACTATTTTATACTTTCCCAAACCGCCGCTCCCGTTGCTGGTAGGCAGACAAGGCGCGGTGAAACTCAGCCCGGTCAAAATCGGGCCAGAGAGTATCGCTGATGTAAATTTCCCCATAAGCCATTTGCCAGAGCAGGAAATTTGAGAGGCGCATTTCTCCACTTGTGCGGATTAACAAATCTGGGTCAGTAATTCCTGCTGTGTACAAATGGCTTTCAAAGACTTGTTCATTAATTTCATCAGGTTGTAGCAAACCTTGCTGAACTTCCTTGGCGATCGCCTGACAAGCTTGTAAAATTTCTTGTCGTCCGCCATAATTAGTTGCTACCGAAAACCGGATACCGCGATTATCCTTAGTTTCTGCCATTGAACGGGATATTTCTTGTTGGAGCGATCGTGGTAGGTCTTGCAAATTCCCCACAAACTTAATTTGAACATTCTCTTCCACCATTTCCCGCAGTTCTTGGCGCAAAACTCTTTGAAACAAAGTCATCAAAAAATCCACTTCTTCCTGCGGTCTTTTCCAATTCTCTGTCGAGAAAGCATAAGCTGTCAGCGCCTGAATTCCCCAATCTTGACAACAGCGAAGTAAATCCTTGAGAGCATCTACTCCTCGCTTATGACCCATAATCCGGGGTAGACCCTGACGTTTAGCCCATCGACCATTGCCATCCATAATTACCGCAACGTGCTGCGGCAATAGTTCTCGTTTTAAGTCAGTAGGCAAATCTTGCAGTTTAGTTTGTTGTGCTGTCATTTTTTATCTCGAGAAGCGGTCGATGGTAATCTGAGTAAACGTGAAGCCAGTGCTAGTGCCTTCCCACCCATCTGACGAACAAAACTCAACAGACCAGGAGCAACAGCTTCCCTATCCCCGGTTGGGGACAAAAGAGCCTCTAATGACTCTTTCAGCTTCTTAATCGTCAACGGTCTATTTAGGGTTCCCCGTTCCGCTAAGGAAATGGAACCCGTTTCTTCCGATACAACGACACAAATGCAATTTTCGACCCGCTCAGTAATTCCCATTGCCGCCCGGTGGCGTGTTCCCAACTGGCGCGAGGCTGTGCGTCCCGAAAGTGGTAAAATTATACCCGACGACACGATCCGTGAGCCACGAATCAATGTCGCTCCATCGTGTAACAAAGTTTTCGGCTGAAAAATTGTCTGGATCAGTTCTTTAGAAACTTCCGCATTTAGCTTTACTCCTGGCACAGAAAAATCTCGCTCATCAATTGGCCCTGTGGTTTCCACAATTAGTAAAGCTCCAATGCGGTTTTTTGACAATTCTTTAACAGCCTCGACAATTTCATCAATTACACTATCAGATTTAGGGATTGCCAGACGGTCGGGTTGAAACAACTGGCGGAATTCGCCACGCCCCAATTGCTCCAAAAACCGCCGAAACTCTAACTGTAGAGCAACTGCCATCGCCACAGCACAACCAATCACCAATTTTTCCAGTACAAAACTTAGCAGAGGTAGTCCTAATCTGCCACTTAGCGCTGAGGCTAGCATTAAGATAATGAATCCCCGCACCATCCACAGTGTCCGGCGCTCACTAATGATAACTAGTATCATGTATGTCAGCGCCAGCACTAACACAATATCCAGAGTCCCAAGTAGCAAGGACTGTGACCATCCTAGGTTTATCAGCCATTGCTTCCACCAATCTCTCATGACATCTGGATTACACTTTTGCCTCTAATTACAGTTAGTCATTAGTTATTAGTCATTAGTTCCTGGCTAATGAACGCCACTTGCTTTAACTCTGGGAACCAGAGCAACGCAGTGGCTCCCAATGACCAAGAGAGAAGTCTGAGCGGAGGCTTCCTCCGTTGGCGCAGCCCGCCGTAGGCATCAGAACTTCGGGGACAAATGACTATTTTTTCAGTCTTTCTGGTAGGCGATCTTGTCGAATTAAGTCTTGATAAGTTTCACGTTGCAAAATTAAATTTGCTTCGCCATTCGCCACTACAACTGCTGCCGGTCGGGGCAAGCGGTTGTAGTTAGATGCCATACTGTAATTGTACGCACCAGTTCCCATAACTACCAGAATATCTCCTGGTTCAGTCTTTGGGAGTAGGGCATTTTTAATCAGAATATCTCCTGATTCACAATGTTTACCAGCAATTGTGACTGTTTGGGTTAAGGGAGAAGACATTTTATTGGCAACGACTGCCCGATAAACTGATTGGTAAGTAATCGGGCGCGGATTGTCAGACATTCCTCCATCAATTGCCACGTAGGTACGAATTTCTGGGATAACTTTGGATGAACCAACAGTATAGGCAGTAACGCAAGCTGTAGCAATTAGCGATCGCCCTGGTTCACTCAATAACTTCGGCAAAGGCAGATTTTCGGCTGCACAAGCTTCTTGGATCACTTCACAAATCGCCTTCACCCACTCTTCAATGCTGGGGGGATCATCTGATTCTGTATACTTAATCCCTAAACCGCCACCAACATTTAACTCTGTAATATTTAAACCATACTTCGCGGCATCCCGCAGCCACTGCACCATGACAGCCGCCAAATCTTGATGCGGTTGGCGCTCAAAAATTTGGGAACCAATATGAGCGTGTACTCCTACGCAATTAAGGGCAGATTGTTGACTGACAAAGGTAAAAACTTCATCTAAATCATTGGGATCAAAGCCAAATTTGCTATCTAAGTGTCCCGTGCGGATATATTCGTGGGTGTGGCACTCGATACCAGGAGTTAGCCGTAGCATGATGCGGATTGATTGAGCAGGTTGGGCTATTTCCACAAGGGTACGTAACTCATACCAGTTATCCGCCACAATGGTGACACCAGACTCGATCGCTAAAATTAGTTCTTCACGAGATTTATTATTGCCGTGAAGGTAGATTTTATTGGGACTAACACCCGCTTGCAGAGCGGTGTAAAGTTCCCCCCCGGAGACTACATCGATTCCTAAGCCCTCAGAGGCAGCGATCGCACAAACTGCTAAACAATTCCAAGCTTTTGAGGCATACAATACTTGAGATTCGCCCTTGTAGTATTGCTTGAAAGCATCTCGGTATTGCTGACAAGCCGAACGCAGGGTTTCTTCATCTAAAATATATAAAGGTGAACCAAACTGCTTAACTAGGGTTGTAACATCACACCCACCAATTTCCAGGAGGTCATGATCATGAACTCTGGCAGTCAAGGGTAAAAGTTCTTGATTAGGCGATGGATTTGGATTGGTGTCACGCCTTTGAGGTAAATATTGACTTCCAGAATGTTGAACCCCAGTGGGGTGAGTCGATACCATAATTATAAAAGTTTTCCTTGTTCAAATTACGGGCTTTGAATTATTCTCCCGATTCCCAGTTTACAAAGCGTTTGTAACGTTATTCAATAAATGTGATCTCATTAGACTTAGAAATTCAATTACTGACTCCAAAGCATCTAAGTGCATTATTGGAACTGGATCAAGCCTGTTTTGGCGGTCTATGGACAATGGAGGGCTACCAACGAGAGTTGGACAGTCCCAACAGCGATCTGTTGGGTTTATTTTCCCCTGTCTCTAATTCGAGACTGCTGGGAATGGGTTGCTTTTGGTCAATTTTAGAGGAAGCCCACATTACAATTTTGGCGGTTCATCCCCAATATCACCGTCAAGGAATGGGTGCGGCTTTATTATATTCACTTCTCAAGACAGCTTGCGATCGCAAAATGGAGCGAGCTACCCTCGAAGTGCGAGCTTCTAACTTGGGGGCTATATCTTTATATCAAAAATTTGGCTTCAAAACAGCTGGGCGGCGGCGGCGTTACTACCAAGATAACGATGAGGACGCGCTGATTCTTTGGCTCCCAGATTTACAATACCCCAAATTTCAAGCAACTTTAGACCAGTGGCGTTCCATGATCAGCGATCGCCTGGACAAATCCTCTTGGCACTTGCTTTTTAAGTAGTTGCGGATTATTAATTTGGAATTAGGGGCTGACAAATAAAAAAATACCCCACAAGATTGGATAATTTATTTGTTGGAAATCCCTTATTGGGGCTTGTGATCAGCTTCAGCAAAAAAATGCAACTTTGCTGCGCCTAATTATATTTAAATATTTTATATAAAAAGGTTATCTAATAATATAAACTTATATAAAAATATTTTTGCTTGACATTAAAAAATACATCTGTTAAATATAAGTGTTTGGGATTGAGTAAAGAAACTCTTAATGTAAGCAGTCAGCTATTTGTAATAAATCCCAAAAACGCTGGTGAACTAAAGCTCCTCAGTACACTAGCCAGACAAAAGTAGTCAATAGTTAACAATAAGCCCATCAACCCAAGTCATAGCTTCAGGATGTCTATAATCTGTTATACAGGCATCCAAAAGCTTTGCCTGTGCTAAAATCAGCATACCGGCACGACCGCAGGTGATGGGAAAAATGCCATGTTTGAACGCTTCACAGAAAAAGCCATTAAGGTAATCATGCTGGCCCAAGAAGAGGCCCGCCGTTTAGGTCACAACTTTGTCGGAACTGAGCAGATCCTCTTGGGTCTGATTGGCGAAGGCACTGGTGTGGCTGCCAAGGTGCTGAAATCAATGGGCGTCAATCTCAAAGATGCCCGAATTGAAGTTGAAAAAATTATAGGACGGGGATCAGGCTTTGTTGCCGTGGAAATTCCGTTTACGCCACGGGCAAAGCGAGTTCTAGAACTCTCCTTGGAAGAAGCACGCCAACTGGGGCATAACTACATTGGTACCGAGCATCTGCTGTTGGGCCTAATCCGCGAAGGGGAAGGCGTAGCAGCCAGGGTGCTAGAAAACCTCGGTGTGGATCTATCTAAGGTAAGAACCCAAGTCATCCGCATGTTGGGAGAAACTGCCGAAGTTTCACCAGGCGGTTCATCCGGGCGCACAAAAACCCCGACTCTGGATGAATTTGGCTCAAACCTGACCCAGATGGCAATGGACAATAAGCTCGATCCAGTGGTGGGACGCGCCAAGGAAATTGAGCGGGTGATCCAGATATTGGGTCGCCGAACTAAAAATAACCCAGTACTGATTGGGGAACCAGGGGTTGGTAAAACTGCGATCGCTGAAGGTTTAGCTTCACGCATTGCCACTAAAGATATCCCTGACATCCTCGAAGATAAACGCGTCGTCACCCTGGACATTGGTTTGCTGGTAGCAGGAACCAAGTATCGGGGTGAATTTGAAGAACGCTTGAAAAAAATCATGGATGAAATCCGCTCTGCGGGTAATGTCATTCTCGTGATTGATGAGGTACACACCTTAATTGGTGCGGGTGCAGCCGAAGGTGCCATTGACGCAGCGAATATCCTCAAGCCAGCTTTGGCCAGGGGTGAGTTGCAGTGCATCGGCGCTACAACCCTAGATGAATACCGGAAGCACATCGAGCGAGATGCAGCACTGGAGCGGCGTTTCCAACCAGTGATGGTTGGCGAACCCACAGTTGATGAAACAATTGAAATTTTGTATGGTCTGCGCGAACGCTACGAGCAACACCATAAACTGAAAATCTCCGACGAAGCATTGGTAGCGGCGGCGAAATTATCAGATCGTTACATTAGCGATCGCTTCCTCCCAGATAAAGCCATCGACTTAGTTGATGAAGCTGGTTCTAGGGTGCGCTTGATTAACTCCCAGCTGCCACCCGCAGCCAAAGAGTTAGACAAAGAGCTGCGTCAGATATTAAAAGAAAAAGATGACGCGGTGCGTTCTCAAGACTTTGACAAAGCTGGAGAACTGCGCGATCGCGAGATGGAAATCAAAGCCGAAATCCGCGCGATCGCTCAAAGCAAGACCAATGCAACTGGCACTGAAGGTGAAGAACCTGTAGTTACAGAAGAAGACATTGCCCACATTGTCGCTTCCTGGACTGGGGTACCGGTGAGCAAACTCACCGAATCGGAATCTGAAAAGCTGCTGCACATGGAAGACACCTTGCATCAGCGTTTAATTGGTCAAGATGAAGCTGTGAGAGCAGTTTCACGGGCAATTCGTCGCGCTCGTGTCGGTTTAAAAAATCCCAATCGACCCATAGCTAGCTTTGTCTTCTCTGGGCCGACTGGTGTAGGTAAAACCGAGTTGGCGAAGTCCTTGGCTGCATACTTCTTCGGTTCCGAAGAAGCGATGATCCGCTTAGATATGTCGGAATACATGGAGCGTCACACCGTCAGCAAGCTGATTGGTTCGCCTCCAGGTTATGTTGGTTATAACGAAGGTGGTCAGCTGACCGAAGCCGTGCGGCGGCGTCCTTACACCGTGGTGTTGTTCGACGAAATCGAAAAAGCACACCCCGATGTATTTAATATGCTGCTGCAAATTTTGGAAGACGGTCGGTTAACCGATGCCAAAGGTCGCACGGTAGACTTCAAGAACACCTTGCTGATTTTAACTTCCAATATTGGTTCTAAGGTAATTGAAAAAGGCGGTAGTGGTATCGGCTTTGAATTCTCCGAAGATGCCAGCGAGTCAACTTACAACCGGATTCGCTCTTTGGTGAACGAAGAATTGAAGCAATACTTCCGTCCAGAGTTCCTCAACCGACTCGATGAAATTATCGTCTTCCGTCAGTTGAGCAAGCCGGAGGTAACACAAATCGCCGAAATTATGCTCAAGGAAGTATTTGGTCGTCTGACAGAAAAAGGTATCACCTTAGAAGTCACCGATCGCTTCAAGGATCGCTTGATCACTGAAGGTTACAGTCCCAGCTACGGCGCAAGACCATTACGTCGGGCGATTATGCGCCTGTTAGAGGATAGCCTAGCAGAAGAAATTCTGTCTGGTCGCATTAAAGATGGCGATACTGCGATCGTTGATGTCGATGAAAATGGCGTTGTGCAAGTTAGTTCTGAACAGCGTCGGGAATTGTTACCCCAAGGTGTTGAGTAAAATTTAGGGTTTGGGATTTAAATCTCAAATGAAAAATTAGCAAACGGTAGAGTATTTATTACTCTACCGTTTTTTTGTTGTCAAATGAATTAGGGCATAATGCCATTTTATTAAACAAGGGCTACTTATATATGAATTACCTTAAATATTTAGATTTCTGTTAGCTTCATTCAATAGTTGTAACATGATTACTTTCAGCACATCTAATTGTAGAGTTACCATCTGATGATTCTTACTATCTCCCTGATTTAAAAACAAAGCTGCCGATATTTCAAAATCTTTGATAGCTTCTTCATATCTATTTAATTTTTGATATATCACTGCTCTCCTCTGATAAACATAACCAGCAAGTTCTGGAGCGACAGTAAGTGCATTATAAAAATCATCAAATGTTTTTTCAAACTCTCCTAAACCTCTATAAGCGTTCCCTCTATTGATATACAGATATCCTAATGGTATAAGTTTGCCTTGAGGATCAAGTTCCTGTGCTTTATCAAAATTATTTACACATGCCTGCCAGTTTTTTTCATTAGATTGATCATGAGCTAGATTGTAGTAATATGCAGCGTCCATACTTCCTTTAGGAGATTTAACTAAGAGATATAAACTTCACGATTATTTCAACAGTACGATACAATTGCAACTTTTTCCACAGTAATACTACTATGGTGAACGAAGCTATAAAGAATTACCAACCGCACCACTGGGGATGGGAAGTAGTCAAAACCTGATCGCTCTAATTCCCAATGCTCAACCTAAAAACACAGATATTGAAATTGGGGTAAAAGTAAAGATGAGTATGAACCAATTAAAGGTAGGCTTTTAGCGGCAGAATTAGTCTAAGTTAGTAGAGAGTTTTTAGAGAATATGATTGATTTACGTAATACACAAGATTGTTCTTTTGTACAGTGCGTAAGTCCTAAATTTTTAACATATTTTACGGTAGAGTATTTATTGCTCTACGTTTTTATTTAATGAGGTTTTTGGACATCATAAATTACAATTTTCATCTGGAGTAATACCAAAAAATATTATATATTGGTATTATACAGAAGGAAATTGTATGCAAAAAAATACAAGTGTTACATTAGGTGAGCATTTTGAAGCGTTTATCGCCAATCAAGTTGACAGTGGTCGTTTTGCCAGTGCCAGTGAAGCGATTCGAGCGGGACTGCGCCTTTTAGAAGAGCGAGAAATAAAACTTGCCGCTTTGCAACGAGCATTGACAGACGGGGAAAACAGCGGATTTGCTGACTATTCTCTCTCAGGATTGCTTGCAGAACTTGACCGTGAATAACGCATGTCAGCATTTCGCCTTACTGAATTAGCCACTCAAGACTTGCTATCAATCGGTCGCTACACCCAAAAAACATGGGGAACTGAGCAGAGAAACCGTTATCTTGCTATCTTGGACGATTGCTTTCATTTCTTGGCACGAGAGCCACACAGGGGACGTACTTGTGATGATATTCGCTCAGGATATCGCAAGTACCACATTGGACGACATTTGATCTTTTATCAGGAAACCAATGAAACTATCGATATTATTCGTATTTTGCATGATCGTATGGATGTGGAGTCTTATTTCAACGAAGACTAACCCAAAGACAACCTATTCCTTAACATGAACTGCAAACGCAAAAAAATAACAGCATCGATTTACAATGATGAGCTAGTCACTATTGAAAAGCTAAAAAAACGGCTCTCAGATGAAGGGCTATTGGTCGTACCAACCACAAGCGAGATACTACGCCTTGTATTACACGTCCTCAATGCTAAAACTATGAAAACTTTTACTGCAATTGTTGAGCGGGATTCTGATACAAAGCTTTATGTTGGCTATGTTCCCGGATTTCCTGGCGCACACTCCCAAGCAGAAACATTGGATGAATTACAAGAGAATCTGCGTGAAGTAATTGAGATGCTTTTGGAGGATGAAAATTTAGCATTTGATACAGAGTTTGTTGGTACACAACAAATTGTAATTCAGTAGATTATGAGCAAAATCCCGATTTTGAAACCACAAGAGGTTATTCGGATACTAGAAAGCCTTGGGTTTGTAGAGGTGCGTCAGAAAGGTTCGCATAAGCAGTTTCGCCACGAAGATGGTCGAGGAACAACCGTACCTTTTCATAAGGGACGTGATATCTCACCTAGATTGCTACGGCAAATTGCAAGTGACATAGGTTTGACTGTTGAAGAAATGTTGGGGTAGTAGTCAAACTAATTTTTATTGAGAGTTCAAATCACTAGGAAAGATGCGATCGCCTTTCGCAGGCGATTTCAGATATCATTTACCGGTATAATCAGTAGGTAAATCAAGTAAAGTCGATATGAAGCCCACAAACGAACAAACTCAGGGACTCTACAGGCTTTGTTATCGACTTACTAATGTCATTTAGCCTGGATAGCCATACACAAACATCGAACTTGTTAGGGTAGATGAACGTACTGGAAACTTATACGTACTTGCTGGCGAAAATCTGGACTTTGAGATTAAACCAACCGGAGGGTATGAACCATGACAGTAGCTAAGTATGAAGCGATGAATCTCAATGAACTACGTCACTATGTTCTCACTCACCGGGAAGATGTTGCAGCTTTCTATGTGTATGTTGATCGCTCAAAATCTGAAGGGCAAATGATCAGCATAGACTTGAATGATCAGAATTGGGAAGACAAAGTTAAAGAAGCAATTAAATATAGTTCCAATGCTATTCGCTGGTACTGTAATAATACACCAAAATATACTAAAGAAGCTCAGATAATTTCTGAATGGTGGAATCATTTAGATAATAAATTTGTTACCAAGCATCATCTTACTGGAATAGAAATTGATCAAGCAACTGGAATCTGGGAACCAATTCAAATTAACCCGCCAGTGCAAATACGCATCAGCGAACCAAGTTTAGAAATTGGTCAATCTACTACGTTGCTCAAATACAGAGGTCAAGATAACTCTATAAAACAAATAGAAGCCGTTGCTATTGACCTGGATATTGCAAAGCAAAACCTATTTGTTTGGCCGACTCAAGCAGCAGAGGTTTTTATTTTTTCAACAGAGGCTACTTAAAACTTCACTATAATGGGCGAGCTTCTCTACGAGACGCTGCGTGTAGCTTGCTTCCCCGTAGGGATACGCGATCGCACATCATTATATATTGAGATAGAATCAATACAAATCAAGAATTAAGGAGCAAGAGCGTGCAAGCCATACTTTTAAGCCGCGAAGAAGTTGCACGACGTGCGAAAGAACTATACGAAAATAGCATTCGTCAACAAGTGGAACGAGAAGAAAATATCGGTAAGATGGTGATTATTGATATAGAAACAGGTGAATACGCAGTTGATAAAATAGGTATAGAATCAGCACGATATTTACGTAACAAACACCCATTTGCTCGACTTTTTGGCATTCGCATTGGTTACAAAGTTGCAGCTTCCTTCAGTGGTGAGATGGAGCGTGATTATCGGTGATTTCTGGTATTGTCAAGAACGGACGCGCAACCGTTAATATAATATTTCGACTGCCAAATCAACCAGATTTTACTATTGAATTTGTTATCGATACAGGTTTGACAGAGTTTCTTTCTCTACCCCCAACAGCAGTTACTCTGTTGGGTTTTCCTTTTGTGTATGATATATATGCAAATTTAGCTGACAATAGTAATGTAATCTTGCCAGTACATCAAGCTACCATTATTTTGAATGGGGAAGAACGGCAAGTGAATGTACTTGCTACAGGACGGCTACCTCTATTAGGTAGAGCTTTATTTGATGAGCATGAACTTGTCATACAGTTTACCGAAGGCGGTTTAGTAAAAATTGAGGAGTTGTAGTTGTTTTCTGAATATATCGACTTTCTATCAACAGCAATAAGAATTATTACTCCGATTTAGATATAAAACCTTAGCAAAAACTGGAGCATTTTATTGAGAGTTAAGATGCACTATGAATGATGCGATCGCACTGAAAAAAGGAATAATCACCTGAGTAGCAATCAGAAACCATACCAAACCATCTAAACGCCCTTTTCAAAACAAAAAAGTAACCAAACTCCCATTGCGGAATCTGGGGTACAATACCGCCTTACAGTCTTTGAGATGATTATCCCGATTTTAGATATGCGTCTATTCCGAGAAAAAGAATGGTTATTTAGCCTACTGGTAATATCTCTAATTCTATGGCTGATATTTTTGGGAAACTCGCCTTTACGAGATTGGGATGAAGGTACTGTGGCACAGGTTGCCCGTGAAATTTGGCGTGCCCCACTTGGTTCAATGCATTGGCTTTACCCCACCTTGGGAGGTGAACCTTATCATAATAAGCCACCCCTGATGCACTTACTAATTGCTTGGACTTACTCCATCGGAGGCGTGAATGAGTGGACAACACGTCTACCGGGTGCAGTGTTAACTGCCTTGGGAGTGCCTCTGCTTTACTTGGTGGGATGTTTGCTTTTTAACCAAAGTTTACCAGCTCTGTTTGCCGCTTTAGTTTACCTGACGATGTTGCCTGTGGTGCGTCACGGACGGCTAGCAATGCTAGATGGTACAACTATTACCTTTTTCTTGCTGTTGTTGTTTTGCTTGCTAAAAGCACGTCAGAATCGTCGGTATGCTCTAGGTGTAGGATTTTGTCTAGGGTTAATCACTCTAACTAAAGGGATGATAGTTTTGCTGCTAGGGGCGATCGCTTGTTTATTCCTGATTGCAGATCGGCAGTTTGCTTTGTTAACAAGCCCCTATTTATTAGTGGGAATGTTTTTAGGAAATGCACCTGCGATCGCTTGGTTTGCTGCTCAATGGCAACATTATGGTAGTAATTTCTTCCAAGTGAATTTTCAAGCACAAACCTTTGATCGCCTTGCACAATCCGTTGAAGGTCATAGTGGGCCTCCCTGGTACTATTTAATTGAGTTAATTAAGTATAGTTTTCCTTGGCTATTATTTTTACCGGGAGGTTTTTATCTAGCTTGGAAAAAACGTCATACTACCTGGGGTCGCCTAATTATTATTGGCACAATTGTTTACTTCGGAAGTATCTCTTTAATGAGAACTAAGCTGCCGTGGTATGTTATGCCTGTATATCCATTTTTAGCTTTGGCAATTGGGGCTAAACTTAGCGAAATTTGGCAGTATGGTCATTTTAAGGTGCGAAGTTTGACAATATTTCTAGCTATTATTGCTATTGCTGGTTTCGGAGGTTGTGTTTACTTTATTATGGCAAATAAAGAGCCTGTTTTAATAGTCATGAGCATTGTTTTGGCAATAAGTATGGCCACCACAGCATGGCTAATTAAACAGCGCGATCGCAACTTTATTCCAGTGTTATTTTCTGGGATGTACTTAGTTTTAGCACTGTTGATGAGTTCGCAATCATGGATTTGGGAATTAAATGAAGCTTTCCCAGTTAAACCAGTTGCGGACTTAATTCGGGCAAATGTTTCACCAGGAACACAAATTTATACTTCTTTTGCTTATGGGCGTCCTAGTTTAGACTTTTACAGCGATTGCAAGGTAACTGCTGCAACTGTGCCACTTTTACAACAAATGTTATCTAATAAATCTTATTTGCTGTTAGACAATGTGGCTTTAGAGCAAATCAATTTAACTGGTAGTAAAATTATCGGAGCAGCTAAAGGATTTACACTGATTACCAAAAATTAATTATATCAACGAATATTGGATAGTAGATTACCTTGCTATTAGCGCTACGATCCTTCGTTAGTTACTTGAACAGTGGATTGACTAGATTGGGCTAGATAGATGCCCATTAAAACTACGGCAAAAGTCGCCCAGTCAAACAAACCTACTTGTTCTGAAAAAATGAACCAAGCAAAAATGGAGGCCAGGACTGGTTCAAGGAGAAGCGTGACAGCGACGATGCCTGAAGAGATTCTGCTGAGGCTATAAGCCAAAAGTCCCTGACCCAATACTTGGCAAAAAAGAGCTTGGAAAATTATGAAAAACCAACCCGTCCAGGAATAGGGAAACAGTCTATCTTCGAGGAATGGGAGGACGGGTAGTAGAAACATTGTTGTCACTCCACAGCGCCACAGCATGATAGTTGCAGTGCTAAATCGGGTTCGGAGTCGTTCTATCAGCAGCATACACGTAGCCATGAAAACCGCAGTTAGCAATGCTAATGTATCACCTAGTATTTGGTCAGTTGCAAATTGCACCTTATTGAGTTCAAACGCGATCGCTCCTCCCAAGGCTATGACTAGACCAATCACGAATCTGTGATCGAAGCGCCGACCGAATAACAGATACCCAGCTAAAGCCACGAATAAGGAGTTCAAATTAGACAGTAAAGCCACGTTGGCCACACTAGTTTGACTCAGCGACCAAGCCCACAAGAGAAGGTAGGTTCCAGCAGAGGTTCCCATTGCCAATAATAGCCACACTTCTTGTCTGGTAAAAGGCTTTTGTTCTATAGATTGGTTATCGGACTGTTGATAGCGGAAAGCCTCAATTCCATTCCACAGCCCAAAGACAACTGTAGCAATCCAACTGCGATGAAATACTACAGCATTTGCACCAATTTCTTGTTGACACAATTTGGTCAGAGATGGTGCTAAAGATATGGGAATTAGGGCAAACAATAATGAGACAGTTCCCAACAAAGCTGGTGTTTCGGAGAATTGTTGCTTTAGTAATGACAGTTTGATCGTCATACTTTTAAGGAAAGTGTTAACTATATTTTTGACTGATTTTTGGAACGGGTAATTAACAGCAGCTTGGCTAGATATGGCTAAGTATAAACCGATTAAAACTACAGCGAAACCTATCCAATTTGAGAAAGTTAATTTTTCCGAAAATATTACTAGAGCGAAAATACCGCTAAATACTGGCTCTAACAGATGCACCAAAGAGACAACCACAGAGGAAAACCTGGCAAGGCTATAGGTCAAAAGCCCATGGCCTAAAACTTGACAGATTAGGGCTAGGGAAATGACCCAAAGCCATCCACTGACTGTAGAGGGGAAAAGCTGATCTTGAGTGAACAAAAGTATGGGGAAGATAACTAAAGCTGCGATCGCACAGATCCACAACTGGATTGTAGCCGGAGAAAATTTGGTTCGTAATTTTTCTACAATCAGCAGGTATGCACTCAAGAAAATCGCCGAAACGATCGCAGCAAAGCTTCCTTGAACTTCGTCTGTGGCGAATTGCAGTTCCTCAAATTCAATCGCGATCGCTCCCCCAAGCGCGATCGCCATCCCAATCAAGAATTGGTTCTCAAAACCCTGACGAAATAACAGCCACACCCCTAAGCTAGTAAATATGGGAGCGAGATTATGCAACACACTAGAGATCGCAACGCTAGTTTGAGTCAGCGACCAAGCCAACAAGACTAAAGTGGCAGCCCAAAGAATACCAGCACCTAGCAATAGCCACAGATCCTGACTGGTGTAGAGCTGCTGTTCTACAGGTTTGTCTAAGGAAAATCGCTGCCGTATTGCCTTGTATCCATGCCAGAGCAAGAAGACCACACTAGCAAGCCAAAAGCGATTAAATACAGTGGCACTGGGGCTGAGTTCAATTTCGCTCAATTTCAGAAAAATAGAGCCAAAAGATATGGCACCTACACCTAGAAATAATGAAGCGATCGCTATCTTCGTTTGATTGGATACATTCATTAGGAAATTTAAATTCAACTTCTTACCAATAATGGATCAAACCCTCTAACCAACCCAGCGCTCTTGGGCAAATCCTACAGCTATTTTGGCTAGTAGCGTCACAAAAGCCCCCAATATTAAATATCCCTGACGAGGATGGCGAGATAGCAGCAAACCAATGGCTATATTCAAAGGCACAATACCGTAGGCGAGACGACTCAAAGAGATGGTACCTCCAGAGGCTAGCAGCAAACCAATACCACAAAAGCCATAAATAACTGTAACTGGGGACAATTGCGTGTGTAAGCGCCACAACACATAGCCACCACCTAAAACCATGAACAAATTGAGCAAATTATTGATCCACTGTTCGCTTGCCAGAATCAACAAAAATAAGACTAAAGCATAAAAGCCATAGAATAATTTCACACAACTAAAACGTTGACGGAAACGCCATAAAAGATAGCCACTGGCAACGATCGCGCCAAACAACAAGAGATACCAAGGGTCTTGAATCCCGCCAGAGGAGTTTTGAACCCAACCATGTTGCCAATTTTTCCTGCCAACTGCAATTTGCATGAGCATATTTAACCAACCCTGCCAATCAAATCCTAGAGTTGGTCGCCATCCCCGTTGTGCTTCGATAAAAGCTAAAGGGTCGCCAAAATAAATCGCACAATACAAACTGAATAGAAGTATGCCAATAGCGGTAGTAAAGCCAGCTATATAGGCAATGGCTGGTCGGCGTTCTTTCCAGGCTGCGATCGCCAATGCTGGAATTAGTGCCATACCTGTAGGGCGTGTTGCTGTCGCCATCGCGCCCCAAAGGGCAGTCCAGCCATACTGCTTTTGATCAAATGCCCGCAAAGTTGCCGTACTCAAAAACAAATACAGTCCTTCTGTGTAAATCACCCCCGTAAACATCGAAGATGGATACCAGGAAACTACAGCAGTAGCCCAATGCGCTGCATTGATGCCATAATGCTCTTTGATCCAAAAGTACAAACAGTAAAGCGCGGCAAAAAATGCCAAGTTGTTGACTAACGTACCTGCTAATTCAAACGGTAAGCCCAACTTCATCAAAATCCAGATGCTTAAGGGAAACAGGGGAAAGAAGGCCAGATTATGTTGCTTGCCGTCATTCACAAATTCATAGCCAGAAGTTGCGATCGCTCGATAATGTATACTATCCCAGGCATCAAAAACGCCCCAGCCAAAAGGGGGCAAAAATTCTTCTGCTGGTAACGGTAGTTTTGGCGCAACCAGCAACATGGCAGTCCAGATGAATATTCGGCTGGCAAGCCATATTGCTGCTGGAAACAGGAAATCATTTTTCCATAAAACTTTTTTTATAACTATCTGAACTTTAACCATAAGGTTGAGTGCTTCAACAAACTCCTTTATGCATCCTTTCACCTATGGTTGCAACACAGCAATTTATGAGTAATATTTTGCATATTAAATCCTCCACCAAAATAATTAACAAACTGGACAAATGGGCAACTACTTGAAATTATTTCTTATTTGGTTACTTTTGCCAATTTTATCGGAATTTTTCATTAAAAATATAGTATTTATAAATACAAGTTTTGTCTAGTTATATGAAAATTAAGCAACTTTAGGGTGTATTTTAAAAGTCGATGAAATAGTTTAGGACTTACGCACTGCAATAATAGTATATGTGTGTTAAATCACTCAGTACTCACTACGCTTATTACCGCTCTTCTATGACTCTCACGAGATAAAAATCAGAAACCTTTATTGTGATTAGTTTTTATAAATCTAGGGGTAGGTTGGGTTGAAGAACGGATGCTGTTGGCGAAAGTGTTACAAACGCACAAACAAAAGTGTTACAACTAAAAGCCGCAACCACAGATTGAAGGTTTGAGCTAATGTAATACTGTATAAGACAAAATTGTATTACATTCGTCAACAGTATCAGGAACGAAACCCAACACCAAGAATCCTTGATTTTGTTGGGTTTCACTTTGTTCAACCCAACCTACACAGGACTTACGCAAACAATAGCTGAAAAAAATGATTTTTCGGTACGGGCAATTCATGAATTGCCCCTACAGCGTGTAGTTTTGCTTAAGTCCTACTACAAATATTTGATTTTTTTATAGTAATAAAAGAGCGTTACTCCTCAAGGATAGAAAGGGCTTTTAGCTCTTTTTGTATGTATTCACGAAGCCCACCTTCAGTATATTTAAGTTGATTAATTCTTCCACTATAAATAAGATTTAATCTTGCAACTTCTATTTGATCTCGATGTACCCAATCCTCACCATCTAGAAGGTTTTCCTCGTTCCCAGTCTCCGACTGGGAATGCATTCATTGAGTCTCCGACTCAATGTCTGACTGGAGCCAGCAGCCCCTAATCAGCCATTCCCACGCAGAGCATGGGAACGAGAGAACAATGGAATGGTCAATCGAGCTTTTTTCGACTTGTGTGTACACCGTAGCTTTTTAAGGGCAGGGTGGTTTCATACAAACAGAGAAAAAGTGCAACTAGCTTTCAAAGCCTCTTGACCTTTCAGGGAGAGGTTTGGAGAGGGGTCAAAATCTAGGATAAGGAGACACGGAGACACTTTCCTTTTCCCCCTGACCGCGTTTCTACTCCTTTGCGTCAATGTATCGATTATGGTGATTGCTGTGATTAAAGAGTCCCAAGCAATTTATAGTGGGAGTTGTCTGTAAATCCTTAAGCAATTGTGAAAGCGATTACTCTTCTTGGTTCCACTGGTTCTATTGGTACTCAGACTTTAGATATTGTCACTCAGTACCCAGATCAGTTTCAGATTGTGGGATTGGCAGCTGGGGGTAATGTGGAAATGTTGGCTGCTCAAATTCGGCAGTTTCGACCGCAAATAGCAGCAATTTGCTCAGAAGAGAAATTACCAGCGCTCAAAGAAGCTATCATTGACCTCGATCCCCAGCCGATTCTACTCGCAGGCGACGCTGGAGTGATAGAAGTCGCTCGTTACGGCGATGCTCAAACCGTTGTCACTGGTATCGTTGGTTGTGCTGGTTTGCTACCCACGATCGCAGCTATTGAAGCTGGTAAAGATATTGCCTTAGCGAACAAAGAAACCCTGATTGCTGGCGCCCCTGTGGTTCTACCCCTAGTCGAAAAACATGGTGTAAAATTACTCCCAGCCGATTCCGAACATTCCGCAATCTTTCAATGCCTCCAAGGTGTGCCAAAGGGAGGCTTACGGAAAATTTTGCTGACTGCATCTGGTGGGGCTTTCCGGGACTGGGATGTAGAAAAGTTAGCAGATGTAACCGTTGCTGATGCCCTGAAGCATCCTAATTGGTCGATGGGGCGGAAAATCACGGTAGACTCTGCTACTTTGATGAATAAAGGACTGGAAGTAATTGAGGCTCACTTTCTGTTTGGGTTGGATTATGACAAGATCGAAATTGTCATTCATCCCCAAAGCATTATTCATTCGCTGATTGAACTGCAAGATACTTCAGTTTTAGCCCAACTCGGTTGGCCAGATATGCGCTTACCCTTACTGTACGCTCTATCTTGGCCCGATCGCATCTCCACCAACTGGGAACGACTAGATTTAGTCAAAGCTGGAAATTTAACCTTCCGTGAACCAGATCACCAGAAGTATCCTTGTATGCAGTTGGCTTATGCCGTGGGTAAAGCTGGTGGTTCGATGCCAGCTGTGTTGAATGCCGCCAATGAGCAAGCTGTGGCTTTATTTTTATCAGAAAAAATTCGGTTTTTAGATATTCCCCGGTGTATCGAATCGGTGTGCGATCGCCATCAAAATGATAACCGGGCAAATCCCTCTTTAGATGACATTTTGGCAGCAGATAAATGGGCAAGACAAGAAGTTTTAACAGCGACTGAAAAGTTAGAAACTCACTCGCGGATAATTTCTCTGCGATAAAAACCTTCACTCAGATACCCAAAAGGCAGATTTTCTGGTTCTTGACCAATTCTTGTTTAGCCTTCAGCCTAATCCTGAAGGCTAACGGTCAAATATCCACTTCCCCAATATCGAAAATGCGTAATCGCACTTTCCCGACTTCAACAAAAATGCGAACTGACAAGTCAGCGCTTCGCTATCGCACTTCTCCAAAATCACAAATGCGATCGCAAAGTCTCAAGGTATCGACCAATCCACAATTTTCAAACCAGGAACTTTTTCAAAATCTTTACGATTGCGCGTCACAACTGTAGCACTGACAGAAAGCGCAATGGCTGCTATTCTTAAATCTTGTGTACCAATACGAATTTTTGCTGCACGTAGTTTGTTATAAATATCAAATGCTGCTTCATCGAAATCAAGAATATTCCCTTGACATAACCGATTAAATGTTTCTTTCAATAAAGCGTAAGCTGTGACTAATTCTTGTTTTGATTTTGCTCGTTTGATAACATCTAAACGACCGTACATCTGCTCGACAATAGTTATTATTGTGACTGAAATTTCTGAAGGATTGACAGCAGCTACTTTGCTAATAACAACTGGATGTCCTCTTTGTAGTAGGGAAATCTGGTCAGTATCAAGCACCCATAGTGTCATTTTATTTATACTGAAGCAAATATTATCCTACTCTTGTGGAAAATCATATTCTATATTTTTATCTAATTCATGTCTATAGCTTTCAATAGCTTCGAGCATTTGTTCAAATTGTGGGTCATCTTTAAAAACTCCAGCCATTTCTAACCAAGGATTTTTCGGCTCAATAGATGGTAATTTAATAGGTAAAGAAACAATTTCTGCTCCTGCTAAATGGGTTTCTAGTAGTTGCTGAATTTGGCTTAGGGCTGTTGCGCGATCGCTTGCTTCTACTTGTAGTTCTGGTAAACCTGGAACGATCGCAATTGTTCTCCCATCACTACCTTGTTTAACAATAACGTTTACTAATACTTCGCTATTATCTTGGTTTTTAATTTGTGGTGTTACAGATGAGAAAGAATTCATAACGATTGTTTAAGTATATTTTCTTTAATTGTAAATGAAATAGCCCTGGTATAGCACTTCTCCAACATCACAAATGCGATAACTACGTTCAACTATACGCGATCGCACTAATCCATCAACTTCATAAACACGTAGCCGTAAGGCTTGTCGTCAGACATCGCACTTTCCCATCAAACTCAATAAATGCGATCGCTTCTACGCACTCCATCCCAAAGTCTAAGTCGGTGTAGGATAGCAAAGGCAAATATTTTTAGTATATACTATAAATACGCTTTGAGTGGGACGACAACAAAGCCGAATCAAATTTTTTGAAACACGGTATTCAATTCGAGGAAGCTGTAACAGTTTTTGCCGACCCCTATCTTCTGTTTACGGAGGACTCTATTCATTCTCAGGGAGAAGAAAGGGAATGGGCAATTGGTGAAGCGGAAGATCGCTCAATTGTTGTGGTTGTTTTTACCATGCGAGGTGAGCGAATTAGGATAATTAGTGCAAGAAAAGCTACAAGAAGGGAGTGTCAACAATATGAGTCAGGAATCTGAGTTTCCTTTTGACAAAGCAAGACGAGTTACACCAGAAGAAAACCAAAAATTCAGAGATGCGATCGCGCATCAGTTTGGGATTACGCCGAGGAAGCGTGGACGACCTGCTAAGGATGAAGAGGAAAAGTATGAGCCGATTTCTATCAGATTTCATCCTAAAATCATAGCCTGGGCGAAAGAAGAGGCAGAAAAACGAGGGGTCGGCTACCAAACGGTCATCAATGAAGCACTATTGGAGAAAATAGGCTGATAGTAAGACTTAAGCCATCTTAAAACCCAAATAAAGCTGAAATTTAACGATCGCACTCTCCTCAAACTAACCAAAATGCGATCGCACCAATCAACCCCAATAATTGATACAAAAATATCAAGAAAAAAATCTTTTCAGGAATTCTGCCAAATTGCCAAATAAGTTGCCTCTTATCCGAATAATTGTCTCATTTGCAGGTAATATGGCATTGGCACAGTTAGACAAAAAATCTTAGCTTTAGGATCTATTCCAAATTAGGTCTAATAGCTTTAGCACTAGTAATTGTTACTTCAGATAAAAATTTACCCTTTCTGAATAAACCCACTCTCAGACAAGGGCAATTATTAAGGAATTAATATATATGATTGCTACGCTGATTGTAGCTTGGATAGTCTTCATAATATTGTGGAAATTGCTGAAAGCAACCCTGAGCAGTGCATTAACTCTTGCGGCAATCCTTGTTTTATTAAATATTAGTTTTGGCATTACTCCCCAAGATATTTGGCATTACGTAACGCAGTTTGCTCAAAATCTGTCGCACATCCAAAGTGGCAAGTAAAAATCTATACTTCACTTTTGCTAATTAAAGGTGAAGTATAAAATATGAAATGACAAAATTTTTAACTTTAACGCCAGTTGCGTCAAAGTTTCTGTGGTGTTTACAACCTTTATTGGTCAATTATTATTTAATGCTGAAATCTTAGCCAATGCATCCTTAACACTCGCCGGTAATTGACGCATAATCTTGCCTCTTTCGCGATCTAAAGCAACTAAAGTCACCTTGGCAGTGACGTACAATTGTTGTCGATCAGTTGAGACAATGGCATAATCCCAATTGATGCGGACACCAGTCACCTCAGCCATGCGCGTTTTTACCACCACTGCCATACCCAATTGAATTGAACGGTGATAGCGCACAGACAGTTCTACAACTGGTAAATCACAACCTATAGCGACTAAATCAGCAAATTCAATCCCTATAGATCGCAAGCATTCAATCCGTGCTTCTTCCATCCAAGCTAGATAAGAACCGTGCCAGACAAGACCGGCATAGTCAGTGTGGTGAGGTTGCACTCTGATCGGATATTCAAACCAATTCCCAAATTCATGACTTGATGGATTGTCAAGGGCGCTGGTTGGTGGTAGTTTTGGTTGACTGGGTTTTTCTTCTGACATCTTCAAGTTTCTCAGCACCTATAAATTTTCCAGATCATTGAATAGCATAAAAATTAATTGCGTTGCCGAACTTCTTGATTTAATATTTACACTTCCGAGTCTAGGGAGTGTTTTGTTATGCAGCCTAATCTCCGGTATGTTGGTGTTGTTACTTTAACTCTACTTAGTTTACTAAGTTTTGGGATGGCTTACCCAGAAAGTAACCAAGTAAGCACAAATGCAAAATTTAGGTACGACTCCAGAGAAAAAGCTCAAGCTTTACCCAAGAATAATCAGGTCTCAGAAATTGCAAGGCTTAACGAAGAAGCTATCAAAGAATTTGGGCAAGGTCAATCGAAAGAAGCGTTGCAGAGATTAGAAAAAGCATTAGCCATCAGCAGAGAACTTGGAGAGCGCTCTTGGGAAGCGGTAACATTCAACAACATCGGCAGAATCTACCAAAGTCAAAAAAAGTATCCCGAAGCACTTCAATTTTATCAGCAAGCCCTATTAATTAACAAAGAACTTGGGGATCTCGTTCGACTTGGCAAAACCTACAGTAATATAGGTTACTTATTCGATATCCAAAACAAACCAGAGTTAGCAATTTTTTTCTATAAGCATTGCTTGATTAATCGTGAGAAAGCTCGCTTGAATCCATCAGCACTAAGTGCGCCACAACCAGATGCTTACAGCATAACTGTTAGCCAGACATATCGCCTGTTGGGTGAACGATTGCTGAAACAGGAACGTGTTGCGGAAGCACAAAAGACAATGGATTTACTCAAAGTTGAAGAACTAGAGGAATATCTTCAGAATGTGCCAGGTAATCAACGTACTGTCAAAGGTATTAATATAGCGGCAAGAGAAAAACCAATTAAACAAAAGTTGGATCAAACCTTGGATAATGCTGTTGTGCTGGGTAAAGAACTGACAACACTACGGAAAATTTCTCCCAAAGAGCGATCGCTCGAACAGAAACAACGGATCGAGCAATTAGTCCTAAATCAACAGCAACTACTGGATAAATTTAACGAATTTATCAATAGTCCTTCAGTGAAAACACAGGTAGAGCAAATTAGCCGTACAGCTAGGCGGCAAAATTTGGATTTAGAGAGTCTCAACGAACTTCGCGATAATTTGGCGCGATTACCTCAAAAATCGGCACTACTCTACCCACTGATTTTAAAAGATAGTTTGGAATTAGTATTGGTAACTCCTGAATCCCCACCAATTCATCGCACCGTTGCTGTAAAACGTGAAAACCTCTATCAGACAATTGGTGCTTTTCGGCAAGCTTTAATCAATCCCAGTCGCAATATCAAACCACCTGCACGCCAATTGTATGACTGGCTAATTAAACCGATAGAAAAAGACCTGAAGCTATCAGGTACACAAACTCTGATTTACGCTCCAGATGACCAGTTACGCTACATTCCTTTAACTGCTTTATATGATGGCAAAGAATGGCTAGTGCAACGCTTCAATGTGAATCACATTACATCTGCCAGCCTGACTAACTTAAACACCCCAAAACAATCTACTTTGCGGGTTTTAGCCGGTGCTTTTACTAAAGGTAATTATCAAATCAAAGTTGGTAATCGGCAGGTTGCTTTCGCTGGTTTGCCCTTTGCAAACCGGGAAGTGGAAAGTTTAGCAGCTGCGGTTCCTGAAACTAAGACACTTTTAGACGATGCCTTTAGCCCCAGAGTCGCTGTACCCCAAATGGATGATTATACAATTGTCCATTTAGCGACTCATGCAGCCTTTGTGGTGGGTAAACCAGAAGATTCGTTTATTTTATTCGGGAATGGCGATCGCGTGAACTTTAGAAATGTCGCCACTTGGTCACTCCCCCATGTAGATTTGGTAGTGTTGAGCGCCTGTGAAACCGGCTTGGGAGGCAAGTTGGGTAACGGTGAGGAAATTTTGGGCTTTGGCTATCAGATGCAACAAACCGGCGCTAGAGCCGCGATCGCCTCTTTGTGGTCTGTGGATGATGGTGGTACACAGGCAATCATGAGTGCTTTTTATGCTATCCTATCCACTGAGAATTTAACTAAAACTGAAGCTTTACGACAAGCTCAAATCTCATTAATTACTGGAGATTGGAAGTCCCTAAGTCACAATGTACCCCTAGCAGCAGTTAGTGACTTTAGTCATCCGTACTATTGGGCACCCTTTATTTTGATTGGCAATGGACTTTAGGTGTTGATCGTTCCCCACCTTTGCCAGAGGATAGATTTTTCTTTTCTTGTGGCTGATGTGTCAGCTAGAAAATTCATTAAAAATTCATAATTCATAATTGATAATTCATAATTGCGTTATATAAGTAGATTTAGACCCCAAGCAAAACTGGGTTGCTTGCTTGATAGTTGCAGGTTTTTTGACCTGTCTTTTAATTATGAATTATGAATTATGAATTAGTAATTATGTTGATTGTGATTAGCAGTGCGTTTTACCACCTTCCAGCTAAAGGCTCAAAATCTGGCTCGTGAGGTTTTGGCAGATACAAAAAAATGTGCGATGAGCCAGCCACGAGCCAATCACTTAATGGTAATGGAGAATAGGTAAGAGCGATCGCTAACTAAGCCACCATTACCAATTACCGATAATCAATTTTTAATTTGCGATCGACCTTTGGAACCTTAATACTTCTTGGCAAGAGTTTTAGAACCTGTATCAGTTTGCATAGATTGCTTGACAAGATTAGCCAGCTCGTCTAGTTGGCTAATTGCCTCCGCACCTTCTAGCTTCATTAATTCGCGGTCATCCCGCATTTCCGTCCAAGTAATCCCGTAATCGGACACTAAAAACCGAATCAGGTGGTTATCACCCAAGCTAACCATAAACGATGCACTATTCATTTGGTCGCCACAGGTGTAACAGGACGCAAGATACCCGCGCCGCTCTAGTACAATCGCCAAGGCTTGCAGGTTCATTACCAAGTCTTGGACGAATTGTCGATGTTGATGTGCTAGTCTCAGAAACACTTTTGTCCTCCAGACACCACAGTTGAGTCTCTTTTATATTTTCTTTAGATTTTCTCATCCACTGTATTGTAAACTATTCATTACAATTACCAGACAGATGATATTGAGTCATGTAATTGACTACCTTGTTTAGGGTAGTGGATCAGGCTTTTGAGCGCCGTATCAAACTATTCAGTTTGCAAATTCAAAATCTCGGACAGAATTGCTAAATTTAACTATATCTTTATACACTTCTGTCAGGATAGATTCTTAGAGGAAGCGATCCGCTTTAAGAGTAACTTAAATCTACCACTAGTCAACTACAGAAAAGCTACATATTGCGTTTTTATAAGCCGTGTGTAGCCAAATTCACTGGTAGTAGAGGTCATAACGTAGTTTTGCATCGTTATAGTGTCTTTTGCTTAGATGTTTGATCTGTTCTCTTTCTAACGTAGGTTCTGGTATAGACAAATGATTCCGTATACCAAATTCTTTCCTCCTCTAGATATAAAGTTGAGCACATAAGAGTGCGAATTTGAGATTCAGTACTAAAAGCAGGTTAATTGTAGTCCTTTATACAAACTTTACATAATTAATAGAAAAGTCTGAGTGTAGAATCCACAATGGATAAACTTAAGATTGACAATCCCTAAATTCAGGAGAGCAATGTTGCCATTTAGGCAATATTTTCAGATATAGCAGTTGCCAGGTAGCCATTGACATCAGCTAATCATAAAACACTGACACCAAGAGACTTTTAACCCTGTTAAGAGTTCCCTATTAAGAGTTCCCTGCTATATAGTATATTTCGATTATTTATTCAAACTGAGTAATAATTTTTTATTTATAGCAACGGACAAGAAGGTTAGGACATTAACTGATGATAAAACCTATAT
>NZ_JABXKM010000018.1 GCF_017115025.1 Nostoc sp. NOS(2021)
AAACCTGAGTCAATACTCTCGCAAATGTTAAGAAAGATCCGGGTAATGGATAGCCCGCAAGCGAGGAGGGGGCTAAGATGTACCTCATATGATTAGGAAACGCTATAAATACTATTTCCTAACGATCAAGTGATAAACTATAGCGCTACTTTAGCGTTATCACTCAGAAATTAACGCTTACCGAGCGATCGCCAACACTTTGCACAGATGGGGTTTGCTGGTGCGATCGCTAAGTACAGCATTTGATTAATTCGTAGCGAATTCTATTTGGCAATACTCTGCAATGCCAATGCGTCGGCTGACAATGCCAATGTATTGGCTGACAATGCCAATGCGTCGGCTGACAATGCCAATGCGTTAGCTGACAATGCCAATGCATTGGCTGACAATGCCAATGCGTTCCCCTGCAATTAGAAACGCTACGCTTTTACGCAAAACTGTACTATAGCAGTTGCCAGGTAGCTTAGGACATTAGCTAATCAGAAAACACTGACACCAAGAGACTTTCAAGCCTGTTTTCTATTCCCTGTTCCCTATTCCCTGTTCCCTGCTATAAGTCATTTGACCCAATGACAGTTTGGAGTCAGGTTGCTGAAATTTTAGGCTGTTAGGGCGATCAGGCGGAAGTTTCATTTCCGCCTTCAAAGGTCGCGGCTTTCACTTTTTGGTTAAGTTTTCTGTAAGAATTTGGCTAATGTTTCTTTAGTTCCAAACTCATACAATCTGTGTAAATGGTTCGTAACTGACTCAACAAAAGGCGATGACTGCGATAAATCACCAAAAACCTCAGTTAGGTTGAGCAATGCTTTGGAGTCGGAGCCACTGGAACCAGCTAGTTGAGTCAAAGTACCTGCTATTGGATCGTCAATGGTAATGGGTTTGCCTTGGTCATCGTTTCCGTTGAGGTAACGGAACCAAGCTGCAACCGTTAGGCTCATGTAATCAATCGCTCCTCCTTGGCGCAGCGCGTCACGGACTGAGCCTAAAACAAATTTTGGCATTTTGGCGGAGCTATTCAGGCAAAGACGCGGGAGTTGATCGCGAATCTTGGGATTGGCAAAGCGTTCAATTAAGGTTTTTTTGTAATTATCTAAATCAATCCCAGGTACAGGTTGGAGTGTCGGCGTAACTTCTACCATCAAACGATCAACGGCTTGCCGAATCAATGGATCTGCCATGACTTCATGAACGTAGGTGTAACCTGCTAAAGAGCCGAGATAGCCAATCAACAAGTGACTGGCGTTGAGCAGTCGGATTTTCATCATCTCGTAGGGATGAACATCGCTGGTCATCTGAACGCCAACGGATTCCCAATCAGGTCTACCTGCGCTGAAATTGTCTTCGACTACCCACTGAAGAAACGGTTCGGCAACAACTGGAAAGGCATCATCGATGTTAAACTGTTCCGCCACCATTTTGATATCTGCTGGAGTTGTGGCGGGGGTAATGCGATCGACCATGCAGTTGGGAAAAGCAACCTGTTCGGCAACCCAACGCCCCAATTCCGGGTTCTGCATTTGGGCAAATGCGGTTAACATTTTGCGGGCAATGTTGCCGTTACCTTGGAGATTGTCGCAGGATAATACGGTAAATGGTGCTATTCCTTGTTGACGGCGGCGATTAAGGGCTGCTGTCAAAAAGCCATATACTCCAATTGGCTGATCGGGATGCTGCAAATCGTACTGGATTGTTGGGTGATGGGCATCGAATTCACCGCTACCTTCAATATAGTAGTAGCCTCCTTCGGTAATGGTGAGGGTAACGATGCGGCATTTGGGATCTGCTAAGGTGTCAATCACTGCTTGGCGGTTATCTGGGGCAAACAGATATTTTGTAATTGCCCCAATCACACGAGCGCGATCGCCTGATGGTGACTTTTCAACTAAGGTATACAAACAATCTTGTGATTTCAGTGCATCACGCATCCGCTTGTCGAATTCTAGTAGCCCAACCCCGCAGATTCCCCATTCACTACCGGGATTTTGATGAAAGTAATTATCCAGGTATAACGCCTGATGTGCGCGATGGAACCCACCCACACCGATATGGACAATACCGTTTGTGATTTGATGGCGATCGTAATTGGATACGCGAATGTTATTTCCTAAACCAGACAGAGATGCTTCATTCAGCTTGATTGCTGAACTTGTGCTGATATTGCTGTTCATGGGATTCATTTTGGGTTAAATGGTGACGATGAACTTTGGGAATGGCTTCACCGTTTTGATCGAACAAATGGCAAAGCTCACCGTTAATGTAAATAGGAATGTAATCGTGCATAATGGCTGGATTATCCCCGTCTGTTTGCACAACTACAGTCTCGCCACCCGCAATCTTGATGTAGAGATAGGTTTCTCCGCCCAATCGTTCTACAACTAATACTTCGCCATTCACGCTTGGGTTACTGCGATCGAGCAGCAGATGTTCGGGACGAATCCCTAATGTTGCTCTATCCCCAACTGACAGGGTTTTGGGCTGCACCGGAATCATTACGGTTGCGTCACCAGGGAGTCTGACTGTTGTACCAGAGTCATTGACGGCTGACACTGTTACCGAGATAAAGTTCATTTTCGGTGAACCAATAAATCCGGCGACGAATAGATTACGGGGATGATGGTACAGTTCCAGGGGAGAACCCATTTGTTCGATGATGCCGCCCTGCAACACCACAATTTTGTCGGCAAGGGTCATTGCCTCAACTTGATCGTGGGTAACATAAATCATCGTGGCTTGCAGGCTGTCGTGTAAGCTGGCAAGCTCGATCCGCATCTGCACCCGCAATGAAGCATCCAGGTTAGATAGGGGCTCATCAAACAAAAATACTTTGGGATTACGCACCAAAGCACGACCGATCGCCACCCGTTGCCGTTGTCCTCCCGATAATTCTTTGGGCTTGCGGTTCAAAAGCGGCTCTAGTTGCAGGATACGAGCGACTTCACGCGCCCTTTCATAACGCTGGGCTTTCTGCATACCCGCCAGCCGGAGGCTAAAGGCCATGTTCTCCGCCACTGTCATGTGAGGATATAAGGCATAGGTTTGGAAGACCATTGCTAAACCGCGTTTATCGGGTGGCACATCATTGACTTTTTGTCCATCAATGAGCAAATCGCCGGAGGAGATTTCTTCTAGTCCAGCAATCATGCGGAGTAAGGTTGATTTTCCACAACCGGAGGGGCCGACGAAGACAACAAATTCGCGATCGCTCACGTCGAGATCAATGCCTTTGATGATCTCTGTGTCGGCGTAGGTTTTATGGATATTTCTTAAAGCAACTGTTGACATAAATTGTTTCCATTAATGGGTTTCAGTTTTTTTCTCGCGTAGAGAGAAATCGAGCAGCGGCTTTCGCGGTTGGCGCAAAGATTCGGAATAAGAGAACGAACCGCAAAGTACGCAAAGAGCGCAAAGGTAAGAGAGTTATAAAGGGTTTTTGCGTCAATACAGTACAGTGAATTTTTGAAAAATTGTGATGTTCTTGAGAAGAACACAAGATTATCTGCCTTCTGCCTTCTACTTCACAGCACCGAAGGTCAGTCCTCGGACTAATTGCCGTTGACTTAGCCAACCGAAGATGAGGATGGGTGCGATCGCTAGTGTTGATGCTGCTGAAAGTTTTGCCCAGAATAATCCTTGAGGGCTGGAAAATGAAGCGATGAAGGCTGTGAGTGGGGCGGCATCTGCTGTTGTCAAGTTCAAGCTCCAAAATGCTTCGTTCCATGACAAAATAATTGAAAGCAAGGCGGTGGATGCAATTCCGGGTACTGCTAATGGCAACAACACATGCACAAGTTCTTGCTGAGTGGTTGCTCCATCCATGCGATCGGCTTCGAGAATTTCTTTAGGAACTTCCTTGAAGAAGCTGTAAATCATCCAGACGACGATTGGCAAATTAATCAGGGTATAAATGATAATCAAACCGATGTGAGTATCCAATAACCCGGCGTTGCGACACAAAATGTAGATCGGTACCAGCACACCAACAGGTGGCAGCATTTTGGTGGACAGCATCCAGAGTAAAGTGCCCTTAGTGCGTTTGGTTGGGAAGAATGCCATTGCGTAGGCGGCAGGTACGGCAAGCAGCAACGCCAGTATAGTCGCTCCGAGGGAAATCGCTACGCTGTTAAACGCATAATTGAAATAATTTGCCCGGTCTTGGATGGCAATATAGTTCTCGAATGTTGGGCGGAAAAACAACTGAGGGGGAGTTGAAACTGCCGCGACTTCTGTTTTGAAACTGGTAAGAAACATCCAGAAAATTGGGAAAAACAAAATGCAAGCCACAAGCCAGCCAAGCAATGTCCATAGCCAAAGCTTTGAGGTTTTACTTACCATGTTAGGTATCCAAATTACGAGCAACACTACGCATCAAAAAGATTGCCACGACGTTGGCAAGGATTACGGCAATTAATCCGCCGGCTGAGGCACCGCCGACATCGAATTCTAGCAAAGCTTTTAAGAAGATGTAATAGGCCAGGTTAGTGGTTGCAAGTCCCGGCCCGCCCCCTGTGGTAACAAAGATTTCCGCAAAGATGGTCAGAAAGAAAATCGTCTCGATCATGGCAACCACAGAAATGGCGCGGCTCAAATGGGGCAGCATGACGAAACGAAATAGAGCGATCGCATTTGCGCCATCCATGCGGGCTGCTTCTAACTGATCGCGATCGAGTGACTGAATTGCAGTTAATAAAATCAGCAGGGCAAAGGGCAGCCATTCCCAGGAAACAATAATAATGATCGCAAGCAAGGGAACGCTGGCAAACCAATCGATCGCCCCCAAACCCAAACCTCTGGTGATTTGAGCAAACAGCCCATTCACCGGATGCATCAGCATATTTTTCCAGATTAGGGCGCTAACCGTGGGCATAACGAAAAATGGGGAGATTGCCAGCACCCGCGCCACTCCACGACCATAAAAGTCTTGGTCAAAGAGAATTGCTAGTAATGTGCCCAGACTAATTGTGATTGCTAAAACAGAAACAACCAAAATTATTGTGATGGCGATCGATGTCCATAAAGCTGAGTCACTGAGGATGAACGTAAAATTTTCAATCCCAATGAATTTACGTGCATCTGGATTCAGCAAGTTATACCGCTGAAAGGAAAACCATACGGTCATCACCAGAGGCACAATCATCCACAGCAGTAGGACAACGACCGAAGGCGCAACCAAAGGTAAGGTTGACACTTGCCGCGTAGTCCGTTGCTTGGCGGGTGGTGGCGTTTCGTATTGAGGTTTTACCGCTAATGAAGAAGACATAAGCAATTCAAAATTTAAAATTCAAAATTCAAAATGAAAAACCTAGAATTAATAGGTATCCTGGCTGCTGAATGTATGCTTAGATGTGGAACAGCTTGGAATTACTCGATATAACCTGTGTGTTTCATGAAGCGTTCAGTTGATTTCTGCGATTGCTGCAACGCTTGATCTACCGAAGTCCGATTGGTCAATGCCGCCGCCAAGGTTTGCCCGACGGCAGAACCGATCGCCTGAAATTCTGGAATATCAACGTATTGAACTCCCTTATAAGGAGTTGGTTCTGCGGATGGATGGGTAATATCAGCAGATTCGATCGCTCCCAGCACGATTTCAGCAAAGGGTGCAGCTTTTCGATAGTTGGGATTCTGATATGTGGAAGTCCGAGTCCCTGGTGGTACAGCAACCCAGCCATTTTCCTTCGCAACCAGTTGGATGTATTCCTTTGATGTTGCCCAAGCAACGAACTTTTGCGCGGCTTCTGGTGATTTTGAGGTTTTAGGAACCGCTAACGCCCAAGCCCAAAGCCAATTTGAACCGTTGGGATATTTTTCAATTGGCGCACGGGCGAAGCCAACTTTATCATAAACTTGGGATTCTTTCGGATTAGATAACAAGCCTGCGGCAACGGTTGCATCTACCCACATCCCACATTTGCCTGTGGAGAATAAAGCCAGATTCTCGTTAAATCCATTGGAACTGGCTCCTGGCGGCCCATATTTGTTGAGCAGATCAACATAAAAGGCGATCGCTTCTTTCCAAGCTGGAGTATTGATCGTTGGTTGCCACTTCATATCAAACCACCGTCCACCATAGGTATTGACCAATGTGGAAACAAATGCTATGTTTTCACCCCAACCAGGTTTTCCGCGCAGGCAAACCCCATAAACCCCATGTGCTGGATCGTGGATCTTGCTTGCCCATTCTCTCATTTGGGGATAGGTTGGCTGTTGGGGAACCGCAATCCCGGCTTTCTCAAACAAGTCTTTTCGGTAGTACAGCATGGAACTTTCCCCATAGAATGGCACGGCATAGAGTTTGCCATTGTTGGAAAGCCCTTCTCGTATAGGTTTAAGTAGGTCATTTACGTCGTACTTTTCGCCTAGTTGATCCAAAGGCTTCAACCAATTCCGCCTAGCCCAGATTGGTGTTTCATAGGAACCGATCGTCATGACATCAAACTGCCCACCTTGGCTTGCAACATCTGTAGTTGTGCGTTGGCGCAACACATTTTCTTCCAGCACAACCCACCGGAGTTGAATATCAGGATTAGCTGACTCAAATTTGCGAGAAAGCCCTTGCATCACTACCATGTCGCCATTATTAACAGTGGCGATCGTTAGTCTAGTTTTCTCTGCGGCTTGCGAACGTGGTGAACAAGCATATAGAAGTTGCACCAGCATCACTCCAGTGAGAAATACAACCAGCACTTTAGCGAAGCGGGGGATACGCATCGCATGACTCCTTTAAAGTAAAAAAACCGAACGAAATAAATTTTTGATTTTATGCTCTATTTTTGGGCAAAAGCTCAATAATAGAAATCATACCAATCTCATTTCCATCACGGGCATTTGCAACAATTCTTCAATAACAGGTTGAAAACTATGACGGCAAAAGCAACCTATCAGTTTGCAGGTAAGACTATCCTAATTACTGGCGGTGCGGGAGATATTGGCAAGGCAACTGCACACCGTTTTGCTGCTAATGGGGCAGGAATAGCCCTGCTAGATTTGAATGAACCGAAGATGGCAGATGTGGCTCAGGAACTAAAAGATTACAACGTTCCAGTCGGCACGTTTTGCTGTGATGTTACAGCTAGTGATGATGTTGCCAAAGCTTTTACTAGCGCTGTAAAGCAGCTTGGGCGGATCGACTATGTATTTAATAATGCGGGCTATCAAGGAGTGTTTGCCAAGACCGACGAATATCCTGAAGACGACTTTCAAAAGGTGATCAACATCAACGTTATCGGCGTTTTCCAGGTTCTCAAGGCGGCTGCACAGCAACTACGCGATGCCGGTGGAGGCGCGATCGTCAACATGGCAAGTTATGCAGGGGTGGTTGGGCCACCAAATATGTTGGCTTATGCCGCTTCCAAGTTTGCTGTCATTGGAATTACTCAGACGGCAGCGAAAGATTTGGCTCCTTACGGCATTCGAGTAAATGCACTCTCCCCGGCGTTAATCGGCCCTGGTTTTATGTGGACGCGGCAAACAGAATTGCAAGCAGCAGTAGGGTCGCAGTACTTTGATGCCGATCCGAAGGTGGTTGAGCAACAGATGATCAATTCAGTACCAATGCGGCGTTTGGGAAGTTTGGAGGAGGTGGCGAATGGGGTAGCGTTTCTGATGAGCGAAGAGGCAAGCTACATTACTGGATTTAACTTGGAGGTGACTGGGGGAGAATAGAAATTTACAGCTATTTTCAGGTAAACTCAGCGATCGCGTCATCGAGAATGAATTTGATCAAATAGGGGATATATGAAGAAGCACGCGATCCCAAAAATTTGATCATCAATTATCTACATAGGGCATAAGCTCAAAAATATAAATCATTCTTTTGATAGGTACATAGTTTTTGAAAGTGGTATATGAGACAACCTTTTTTGGAGCGGCGCGATGCCAGCAAAGCTGGCTTGCCCCTTCGGACTCGCAAATTAGACCTGGCTGCTCATGCTGCTTGGCTCTATTACATCGCCGGCAATACGCAAGAAGAAATTGCAGCAAAGCTCAATGTGTCCCGGCAAGCTGCACAACGCCTAGTGGCACTGGCAGTCAGTGAAAAATTGATTAAATTTCGACTTGATCATCCCCTGAGTGAATGTATTGCTCTAGCTGAGTCGTTACGCGATCGCTTCGCTCTGTCACTTTGTGAAGTAGTACCAACTGACGCAGGCAGAGGTGATACATTATACGGAATTGGTGTATGTGCTGCCACCCACCTAGAGGCTTACCTGATGGCTAAAACCCCAACCATACTGGCGTTGTCATCAGGCCGCACATTGCGAACAATGGTGGAGCAGATACCCTCAATGAACCAACCCCAGCATAAGATTGTGTCAATTATTGGGAACATGTCCCACTCTGGGCGTGCAGGTCGTCACGAAGTGGTTATGCATTTATCCGATCGCGTCGGTTCCCAAGCTTACCCAGTGCCGACTCCCGTTGTTGCGACTAGCATTGAAGAACGAGAACTCTTGCAGACTCAGCGATCGTTTATCGCCGTCAAGACTCTTGCAGAGCAAGCTAAAGCAACGTTTGTCGGAATTAGTCACATTGCCTGGAATGCTCCTTTACATGAAGACGGCTTCATCAATGACGATGAAGTGGCTGAATTGATTGAACTGGGAGCAGTAGGAGAAATTGCAGGTTGGGCTTACTGCGATCGTGGAGTATTGCTGCAAGAGGGGACAAACAGTCGGGTTGCCAGTGTAGCACTCTCTCAACCGGCTCATCGACTCATTATTGGTGTGGCAGGCGGTGTGAGAAAGGCGGAGGCTATTTTAGCTGCTCTGCATGGTAAGTTAATTACAGGACTGATTACCGATGAAGCTGCTGCCCAAATGATCCTTTCTCAGATTTAGTAAGTATAGCAACCAGGCGGCCGCATCATGTCAATAACAATAGCATATTCTCAATAGAGTAGGAAGTAATCTCATTAAGGCTTGTTTATTGATAAAGATTTAAGCGTAGACGTAGGCTGTCGTCATTCGTGACAGGTTAAGATAAAATTCCTTCATTGCTTATATCTTGCACCAGGCGACTAGAAGTCGCACGCCAGTTGCTTCTCCCAAGGGGAGACGCTACGCGAACAAGTCGGCGGAGCCGACGCCAGTCGCTCATGGGGGAAACCCCCAAGACCGCGCTGGCTCCCCAACGCACTGGCTTGGCTACACAGGCAAAACCCACCTCAGTGGGTTAAAAACCTTTGATTTTCTCTTAATCCACGCAGGTGGACTTTGTTTGTATAGCCGCGATTTCTAATCGCCAGGGCTAGGTGGAAGATGTGAGATTGGGGTTGTTTTTGAGATAGTCGTGTAGGCGATCGCTACTCTAAATATTATGAGTTATAAATCAGACAACGATTACAGAAAAATCTCTCTGACAACCCTCAATGACGCCAGCTGCTACCAGGTCGGGAACCTCGCAATCGCCTGGGTTGTGAGACCCTCCCGCAGCTGGCTCCCCCATGCCCAATTTTCAAACTAGAGCGTACACCTTAGCTTCCCAAGGTACGATGCCTTCTCTGCCTACCCAGTCTGGTGGAACTATCCTCTCTTGAGTAATTTCTTGCCACTGTTTACCGACTGGGGTTGCAGGCCAAGACGGGACTCTATACTCAGAACCAGGAGGAGTACCGTAGTCAGAAAAGTTTGCGACTACAACTACTAACTCATCAGCTTTATTACCACGTTGCCATACTAAAACTCGTTTGCCTTCATTGAAATCAACATGAATGAACTGGGTATCATTCACAGCTAAAGCGTTAGAAGTCTTGCGGAAGTGGACTAATCTCGCAACGTATTGGAATATGCGTTGTCGCCAATCTTCACTTACACGGTCGAAGTTAACTGGGTCAATTTGTTTATGATTACTACGATCATCGCTGATGTCCAAATCTTCTTGGTCGGCAAATTCATCGCCAGCCAGGATCATGGGAATTCCTACGGCGGTGAGTAAGCTGACGAATCCCAATTTAATCCGTTCTTCTGTCAGCTTCACGCCATTATTAACCAAGTAGTTGAAGAGACGCTCGTTACCATAACCGCCGATATCATGGGAAGTTAGGTAATTTACTGCTTGCGAACCATCTCTAAAGCCTAAGTTGCGGCAATCAATGAGTTTGCGGACACTCCGTTCAAAGCTAGGTTCATCCCAGGCGTTCTTACCTAGAATTACCTGCCGGAAGATTTGCTTAAATTTTTCATTCCATAATCCATCTAGACGATTTTGTTGGATAAGTGCTAGTGGTACACTTAATTCTTCTCCAACAACCAAGAAGCGATCGCTGCTTCCCTCTCTTTGATTCCATACATTACGCGCAAAATCCTTAAACTCTTGTAAAAAGTCGTAGTTGGCAATATTATTGACGCTATCCAACCGCAGACCGTCAACCCGATAAAATTCTAGCCAATGGGCAATATGGACTTTTAAGTATTCCCGTGCTGGCACAAACCATGATTTTTGGCCAGTGATGGGGTGATAGCCTTCTACCCAATAATTGTATTTAAATAAATCTCCGCCAAAACCATCTCTTGACCCTTGTTCTGGGTCGCCACTGTTCCATTTAATGTAAAAATCCAGAAAATTCACGTTATGGTAAGGATTCTCCAGCGAAAATGCCATCACCACATCGAGAAAAAAGCGCAACCCATGCTGATGAGCAGCTTTGATCAAATCTACTAAATCAGTTGTAGCTGTAGGTGCTAACTGATGATCCGGGCGTCCTAAATCGAAATCTGCGGCAAAATAATTCGCTGTGCCGTAACCCCACTCGTCAACATACTTGCTATCTTCTGGGGGTAGTAGTTCAAGGGCGTTGACTCCCAGTTCCACAAGATGAGCGTGGTTATTCAAAGCATCGACTGTGGTAAAAGTTAGAGATTTTACTTCTTTGACCAACAGTGCTAGGGCATCGCGGAATGTTCCGTTTCCTTTTTCAACACCAGATGGGCCATTCTTTGCCCAACGGGTAGGTAATTCGTAAATCACCAATTGATTGTTAGTTGGCAGTTCTTTTAAAGGAACATCGCCTTCCCAATTTACAGTTTTTCCTTCGGGATCGGAGGGAATTAGTTCGCCATTGCGATAAAGTACAACACTTGCTGGATGATTTGGGCTAATTGTTACCCCCGATTCCAGCCGCTTGTTAGCAAATCTTCGATCTACAGTTGTTGCTGTCGGATCTGTAGCGTAGATAATTGGGTTAGCATTCTCAGAATAGCCATCTGAGTCGTGGACTTTAAACCAGTAGAAGTAAACTTGTCCTTCGTTCAGCCCCACTTCTTGAGCTGATACTTCCCACAGTTCAGGAAATTGAGTTGACTGACGAAGTGGAATTTCTCTAAATTTAGTTAATGGTTCAGGATTGTCGGGAGGCGTGCTGCCAATGTAGAGAGCGGGAGATGGTTCAGAAGCACCGGGACGCCACAAAACAAAGTGAGTCTTTTTGCGGCTGAGTAAATCAGTAGGCATTGGAAAAACCTCTAGTTGATACAAGTCATTTATGGAGTTATTACACAACAGTCAGTTGCCATTCCAGATAATTGAGTTGAATTTCTTCAACCTGTAAATCTTTATCGGATAAGGCAAAAAACTGAGTCAATAAAATCCTGTATGGTTTTTGTGGAAGTAATTTATAGTGTCCTGTCCGTCTGGACAAAAATAAACTCTCCCGAACTGTGACTAATGAATTTGGAGTGGCGGTAGGTGAGTGATATTTTCACTTCTACTTTTCTATTGGTCAAGAGAGAATCTGGGTCAGAGCTTGGTTTGATTAATATGTATGATCTTATCAATCACATAAGAGATTGTAGTGATAGGATTAATTAAATTTTGAGCCAATTCAACAGAACGAAGTTTAATAAGTATTAGAGGTGGCTGTAATGCCGACGATTCATTTGGTGGATGGTGAAAAAGGCGGGGTAGGAAAGTCTCTCTTTGCTAGGACAATGATTCAGTATTGTCTGGATAAGAAAATCCCATTTGTAGCAGTGGAGACAGATAGGTCGAATCCAGATGTAGCAGGGGTGTATAAGGAGATATGTAAGTATGCTGTGTTTAGTGAGAATGAACGACAGGCAGATAAGGCAGATAAAATATTTGAGTGGGCGATAGAGAAGCCAGTAATTGTGAATTTAGCCGCACAATCGCATAGAGCAGTACAAGGGTGGATTGAGTCTAATCAATTACTTGAACTAGGGAGTTCGCAGGGAGTGATGTTTTGTAAATGGTTTGTATCGACAGGAGGATACGACAGCATCAACCTGTTTGGTCAGTCAGTGAATACCTACGGGGACAAAATCCCTCATATTTTGGTGAGGAATTTAGGGCTGTGTGATGATTGGGAGCATATAGAGTCAGACTCAAACTTCCAGAAATTAGTAAATAAATATAAGATAAAAGTTATAGATTTTCCGAAGTTAGCATATAAAGAAAGAAACATAATTGACCAAAATCGCCTGACGTTTGCGGAGGCGAGAGAGTATAAAGAATTCGGGATAATTGGGAGACAGAGAGTCATGAATTTTCTCAAACTTGCTTATGGTGCTTTTGAGAGAGTAGGTATCTGGTATGAAAAAGTTGAATAGCAAAGCCCTAGAGAGCCAACCTGGCGCACATCTAGTTCCCAAAAATCACCTAACCCATAATGATGTTAGTTGTTAAATAATTTCATTTTTACTCAAATTTGAGATGAGCGATCGCCTTAGCCAAAATGCGATCGCTTAAATTCTCTCCTCCTCTGTGTCCTCCGCGCCTCTGCGGTTCGTTAATTATAAATCCATAACTTCTTGCGGCAACTCAAATAAACCATCTTCCCCAGCTTCAAAATCAATCACCTGATACACAGCATCAATATTTAACTCACCATAAATGTGAGGAAATAATTCGCCTATTTCAGCAGGTTCATAACGAATTTCAGCTTGGATTTTATCAGAATCAATAAAAAGCAGTACCAATTCTTTTTGATTCTCAAAAAATGTATTTACAACTTTGACAATTTGCGTTGACTTTGAACAATGAATAAAGCCTTCAGAATCGAGTGAATCAGCGCGATAGCTGCCCAAATCTTTTGCTTGTTCCCATTGTTGGCGTTTGCTGATGTGGAAGATAGTATTCATGTTGCTTGTATAATTTTACGAAGATCATCTAAAGGTGATTCGGATTCATTAGGATTATCAGGATAAAATTCTAACACTACAGTAATGTTCAGTTTGCCAGCTTCCCTCTGCATGAATGGAGAAATAATTTCTGTAGATGCTTTTATTCTGAGTTTTCCTGATTGCCAGCCTGTAGAGCCAACTCTGAAAACTTGACAATTTATGCCTTCGGTAGAAGATTGCCATGTGATATCTTCAACTTGAAAGTTTACTTCGTTTATGCACAGCTTGTGAAAAATTCCTGAAACTGAAAAATCACCATGATTATCGTGTAATTTTGTACGAAATTTATGGATAAAATTTTGAGATATCAATTCTTTGAATCTGCTAACGATATATGTATCTTTATTAAATAACAAAACATCAGCATCAAAGTCTAATAGTTGGCATATCTTGTTCATGTTAATCCTAGTAGTCAATGTAAATTAGTAAGTGTCTGCATGATAGTTTAAGAAGATGTTTGAAAAGTATTTGGCTGTGATTTTAGGCACTTATTGATCCCCCCTAACCCCCCTTAAAAAAGGGGGGAACCAGAATCAAAGTCCCCCTTTTTAAGGGGGATTTAGGAGGTTATAGAACGTTTTTATACCTACAATAGGATTTTTAAAATATCCTCTAAACTAATCAACTATTTTAATCGGCGATTATTAATATCAATTCAGTGATAATACTGATATTAAAGCTGCTAAAGATAATCGCTTTACAACATTATTCTTGAAAATATTATGCACAAAAGCAGAGTTTTTATTTGCGCCTTTGCGTGATTTTATTATTTGTTAATATTGGTCACTTTTTGGGAAGCATAACAACAAAGCTCTCAAAAGGCTTAAAGAGGTTTGGATATACAACCAGAGTGCAACCATGAATAAATTTAAATACTTATCTATTGCAGCATTGTTACTTATCATTTCTGCCTGTACACCTTCGCAACAAGCCAAATTAGAGCCTTCATCATCTCAAGCAAATGCCGCCGATACTACTAACATTGAACCAGTTTCAAAAGCAGTTAACGGCAAAGTTAATCGCAAAGGTTGGGAAGTTAGCGCAACAGGTGTTAAATATGCAGGACAGAAAATTAAAGGAGAGTACAGAACATACGAAGCGGCTGAAGTTTGGACAGTGGTTTCTGTAACCGTTAAAAACACAAGTGGCAAAAGACAACGAGAGGATGATGCGTGGTTCAGTCTTGCATTCTCAAAATTAGCTGACTCAAAAGGCAACAAATACGATTATAAAGAGAGGGAGCTAAAATATAATGTTGATTTGCTAAGTAAACCCTTCTCTCCAGGTGAAGCTCGTTCTGTAGATTTACTGTTTGACACACCTAAAGGGATCAAGGCAGATAAATTTATAATTGAGGATGAAAACTTTAAATCTCTCTCTTTAAAACTTTAACCAACAGTAGCACTATTTAATTTATTCTCTTTAAAATATCACGCAAAGGTGCAAAGAAAAACTTTGCGCCTTCGCTTGAGGCAATCATTCTATAAATTCGGCGGAATACAAACATCCGGCGCACATAACCCAAGAAACTCTAGCGTTGTCACCTCAAGAGTATTCAAATCTACGCGGCGGATGGCGTGGTTATTAGTATCAGCAATATATAAATATGAACTCATAGCACTCAATCCCGAAGGTTCAAAAAAGCGGCTATTCTTACCTTGACCATTTTGTAAACCAACAGAACCATCCCCCAAAACTGTTTGACAATTTCCAGTGGAACTAACTAATTTAATTTTATGGTTATAAGTATCTGCCACCCACAAAAAATTCTGCGCGTATTCCACTCCTAAACAGTGTTGCAAACGGACATCTTCACCTTGTCCATCTACATCGCCAAAACCAAATAAACCCCCACTACCGCAAACAGTTCGCACTTGGTACGGTTCTACAATTCCCACACCGCGAATTGAACTAACTTCACTGTCAGCAATATATAATTCTTGCCCATTATTAGTAATACCACTAGGTTGAGCAAAAGCAGATTCGCTGAGTGAACCATCAATACACGCTTCTGCACCAGTACCAGCATAAGTTTTGATGATGCCTGTTTCCAAATCCATTTGCCAAATTTGATGCGGCCCAGCCATTGCAATAAACAGGCTATTTCCCACTTTCACTAAATCCCAAGGTGAATTCAGCGCGGTTTCTAAACCAGCACCGCCATGAGGACGGATATTGGGGCTTTGTTTACCAGTTCCCGCGATCGCTTCTACTACTTGACGCTTCAGATCAACTCGCCGCAGAACATGATTTTCTGTATCAGCAACATAAAGAATCTGATTTTCGGCATCATAAGCCATTCCCTGTGGTGCAAAAAATTGCGCTTCGTTAAAAGCACCATCAGTTAAGCCAGATTTTCCAGTACCAATTAAGTGCAGAATCTCTCCATCAAAGCTACTCACAACTAAGCGATGATGTCCAGAATCAGCGATGAATAAACCCGTTGGAGTCGCTAGAACTTTACCAGGAAAAGCTAAAGGTGAAATTAATGGTTGGCGCTGTTTTTCTAAAGTCAAGCTGATTTCTTGGAAATTAATTGTGCCTTTGTCTTGATGTTGCTGAATTAACTTTTGAATCAACTCGTCTAAAGTGTCACGGTTTCCTTCACCAGAAATCTGGCCAATCACGTAACCTTCTGGATCAATAATTATTAACGTTGGCCAAGCACGCACAGCATACTCTTCCCAAATCCGAAAACCGGTGTCAACTACAACTGGGTGTTCAATGTCGTACCGCAAAATAGCTTGGCGGATGTTTTCTGTTTCTTTTTCGTTATCAAATTTGGCAGAGTGGACGCCGATAATAGTAAGACTATCTTTATATTTTTGTTCTAAATATTTCAGGTTTGGCAGAATATGCAGACAATTTATACAGCAGTATGTCCAAAAGTCTAAAATTACGACTCTACCCTTGAGTTCTTTAAGAGACAAGGGTTTGTCGGTATTAAGCCAAGAGTAATTTTGCGGTAATTCTGGCGCTCTGACACGGGGAATCATGCTAATTTATAATTCGTAATGGGCTACGCCCCGCTACGCTAACGTAATTCGTAATTAATATCATTTTCGGATAATTAGTTATGATTTCCATAATCATTGCACTCCACCCCTTAATCTCTCAAAAGCTTGGTTGCCATCGCCACCTCTGATCAGAGGTTCTACCGGAACTACTGTTATATCCAGATAGTTCGCAATCATAAAGTATCAATGACGCACCATTAGCTGTGCCAGGATCTCCAGATACATCAATGCATTTGTTGGATAATACATTTCTGATAAATCCTGCACCAATGTATTCCCACCTCTGATCTGTGATTCTACCGGAACTACTGTTATATCCAGATAGTTCGCAATCATAAAGTATCAATGGCGCACCATTAGCTGTGCCAGGATCTCCATTTACATCAAGGCATTTGTTGGATAATACATTTCTGATAAATCCCCCACGAATAAATTCCCATTTCTGATCTGTGATTCTACCGGAACTACTGTTATATCCAGATAGTTCGCAATCATAAAGTATCAATGGCGCACCATTAGCTGTGCCAGGATCTCCATTTACATCAAGGCATTTGTTGGATAATACATTTCTGATAAATCCCCCACGAATAAATTCCCATTTCTGATCTGTGATTCTACCGGAACTACTGTTATATCCAGATAGTTCGCAATCATAAAGTATCAATGGCGCACCATTAACTGTGCCAGGATCTCCATTTACATCAAGGCATCTGTTGGATAGCTCGTTTATTATAAACATTCCCCCTACTTGTGCAATAGCATTTTGATTTTCTAGAATGCAAGTTGCTCCCCATAACAGCGAGCCAACGAATCCAACTGCGATCGCTGTATGCTTTTTTAAATTAGGTTTCACAAATTTTTTCTCCTTAATTTCGTGTTTCTACGTTATTAAAAAACCTTGGTAAGCTTCAGAATATACTGTTAGTTACTATCTAATAAATGAACTTTTAGAAAATTTACACTTTGAAAGGACTTGACAAACTAACTACTACGGACTTGTCAGCCTGGATACAACAAGCTAAAACCCAAGCTGAACGAGGACAAGTTTGCGATCGCATCCCATTATTAGCTAAAGCTTATCCTGGGTGGTTTGCAGTTCACATCTGCTGTGAATCGGGGAAAACTATCAGTTTTGGGGATACAGCTTGTGTTTTCCCGCTAATGAGCGTGATTAAGCCATTTTCTCTACTTTATCTGCTAGAACATCTAGGCGCAGAAACGGTTTTTGGATGGGTTGGGGTGGAACCATCGGATGCACCCTTCAATTCTTTAGAACAATTAGTTAGCGATCGCGGACGCCCCCGCAACCCGATGATTAATAGTGGGGCAATTACCCTCTCTGATAAATTGCCAGGAAAGGACGCAAGCGATCGCACTTTTCTATTTTGTCAATGGCTTAACCAATTAGCAGGTTGCCAATTAAGGTTAGATGAGGTAATGCTGGCTTCAGTGCGATTAACACGCTCAACAGCTAATCAAGCGATCGCTAATTATCTCGCCGAAGCCGGTCATCTAGAAAATATTGAAACAGCACTTGACACTTACGAGCAAATATGCTGTCTGTCTGGGCGAGTTGAAGATTTAGCCCTGTTAGGAAAACTCCTAGCTTGTGAAAATGGCTGTTTATCAGCACAAAATCGCCGAATTGTCAACGCTGTGATGTTAACTTGTGGACTATACGAAGCTTCTGCTCAGTTTGCAGTCAGAGTTGGTCTACCGATGAAATCAGGGATTGGTGGTGGACTTGTAGCAATAGTGCCAGGTGAGGGAGCGATCGCTTGTTACAGTCCTGGGTTGGATAATATCGGAAATCCTGTAGGTGCGATCGCATTTGTTGAGGCTTTAGCGCAAGAGTTGCAGTTGAGTATTTTTGGTTAATTCTGGTTTTTCTGAATCGGGATCTGTTGTTTTAGGTAACAGCGTTGATTCAGGAGTTGGCGTAATTATTTCTGGTGCTGGAGACTCAATAATCTCTGGCAGCGTGGGTGGCAAACTCGGAGATGGTGCAATTGTTACTTGGGGAGTGGGAACTTTACCCGCCCCACGGTTGAAAAATCCACCAAATCTAGGTTTTGTTGGCTGAGGCGCAACTTTTTCAGGTAACGACGTTGATTCAGGAGTTGGCGTAATTATTTCTGGTGGTGTTGGGGACAAACTGGGAGATGGTACAGCCGTTGGAATTTCTAATTTTGGCTGTTCTGGCTGTGTTTTGGATTCTTTTGGAACTTCAGTTTCAGGAATGGGCTGTTTTTCTACCTTTGGTTGTATTTCGGGTGTTTTTTCAACAGATGGCGTGGGTGTGAGTCTATAATTCGGGTCTACAATGGGGCGCACCTCATCTGCTGTAAGTTCTCCTCTGGTAATTCTCGACAGAGTATCTTTACCCTTTGGCTGGTAGTCAATCAATCTAACTGTGGTATTAAAGGCATTTTTGACAGGATTTCCCTGGTTATCGAGAAATTCCAGTTTTACCCAGTTTTTACCTGGACGGAAGCCTTTAAGATAAACTGCTTGCCAGCGATCGAAAATAAAGCTTTCACCATTAATTGTGCAGCGGATGCGCCAATCACTGAATTCGTCGTTAGGATTGTCCTTCCCGACGAGGTGCAGGGGAGCGTTAGTTAGGTAAAAGTCCAGTAAGATTGGTTCTGCTCCGTAGCTGCTTTGAGGACGGCTGTAAGTTAGCAGAGGTAATTTGGGATCTGGGTTGTTGTCGTCAGTTTTGGTGAAGACGTGAAATGTTGTCTGAGCATAAGCACCTTCATTCTTAAAGCTTTCATGCCAAGGACGGGAGGCAAAGACGCGCAGCGTATGAGTACCTGGAGACAAATCTGGGAAAGCCAAGGGCTGATTCAGGTCGTAAACCGGTATATAAGGTTGGTTATCCAGAATTACGTGTAGATGGGGCCCAAGTTGTAATTGTGGGTCTTTAAATATTGGTAGATCCTTAACCTGAAAACTGGCTGTGACTTTGTTATCTTGGAAAACTTCATCAGGTAGTGGAGTCACAATTGTCACTTGTGGCTGATAAACTTCCAAGATTGGACGCAGTTCTTGGATCACAGATGGTGGGGAAATTTCCGAAAATTGCTTTGAAATTTGAGATATCTGTGGGGGGTTTTCTCTATAGCCAGTAGATACTTCCTGGCTACCAGCTTTCTCGCCACAACTGATCAAGCTTAATACCAGCACCAATGTCATTACCCACCTGAGAATCGGGAACCTCTCAGGGAGGAGCTTCTCTAATACCCTTTTCTGCCACGAGTTCATGCGTTGCACCCAGTGATAGTCTTCGACAATTGACTAGATTATTTTGGCTCAAACTGTCCATAGGGAACATAGCCCAAAAGGTGAAATCTGCCTCACATCACATAAGTTTTCCTGTGGATCTGAGAAAATTTTAAAAAAATCATATTAATTACAGCTTTTTACTTACAAAAATTGAAATATGACACAAATATTCACGGGTAACAGTAGCAAAAGCTGGAACATCGGCTACATACAGCCAAACCATAAATTTTACGAATTGTTATCCTTTGTAAATTAAATGGAGAATCTATTGACTTTTGGACAAATAGTTTGAAGTTAAAAGCCAGATTAGGCACGAATTTCAGCCAGATTCGAGCAAGTTTGAATTATTGTTAAAATATCTCCAACAAAGTACAAGTGAAGACTCTATAATTCAACGAGAAACAACTATCCACATCGGGTCTTCATCGCGGCTTCAGTAAAATTCTGGAGTATGCGGGAATGGTTCATTTTGTGGTATTCATGATTCCTCATTCCTGATCAAGAGAGGAGGTCGAATGACAATAAGTCCTCCGGAGCGAGAGGAAAAAAAGGCAAGAGTAATCGTCGATAACGACCCGGTTCCTACCTCATTCGAGAGATGGGCACAACCTGGGCACTTTGACAGAACCTTAGCCAGAGGTCCCAAAACCACCACATGGATTTGGAACCTGCACGCACTCGCCCATGATTTTGATACACATACAAGCGATTTAGAAGACATCTCCCGCAAGATATTCTCAGCCCACTTCGGCCACTTGGCTGTAGTGACAATCTGGTTGAGCGGGATGATTTTCCACGGCGCAAAGTTTTCTAACTACGAAGCTTGGCTAACCGACCCGTTGAACGTTAAGCCTAGTGCCCAGGTCGTTTGGCCCATTGTGGGACAAGACATTTTAAATGGTGATGTTGGCGGTGGTTTCCACGGTATTCAAATCACCTCCGGTTTGTTCCAAGTATGGCGTGGTTGGGGGATTACAAACTCCTTCCAACTTTACTGCACAGCGATCGGTGGCTTGGTATTAGCAGGCTTATTCCTATTTGCCGGCTGGTTCCACTACCACAAACGCGCTCCCAAACTGGAATGGTTCCAGAATGTGGAATCGATGCTGAATCACCACTTGCAAGTATTGCTAGGTTGTGGTTCCTTGGGATGGGCAGGTCACTTAATCCACGTGTCCGCACCGACCAACAAGCTTTTGGATGCAGGCGTTGCTCTCAAAGACATACCCTTGCCCCACGAGTTCATCTTGAACAAAGACTTGTTGACCGAACTATACCCTGGCTTTGCTGCTGGTTTAGCACCTTTCTTCACCTTGAACTGGGGTCAGTATGCTGACTTCCTCACCTTCAAGGGCGGTCTGAACCCGGTAACAGGCGGCTTGTGGTTGACAGATATTTCCCATCACCACTTAGCGATCGCAGTCCTGTTCATCATTGCTGGTCACCAGTACCGTACCAACTGGGGTATTGGTCACAGCATTAAAGAGATTCTAGAAAACCACAAAGGGCCCTTCACCGGTGAAGGTCACAAAGGTCTCTACGAAAATCTGACCACCTCTTGGCACGCTCAGTTGGCTACTAACCTGGCCTTCTTGGGTTCGCTGACCATCATCATCGCGCATCACATGTACGCGATGCCTCCCTATCCATACTTGGCAACTGACTACGCTACGCAGTTGTGCATATTCACACACCATATGTGGATCGGTGGCTTCTTAATTGTTGGTGGAGCGGCTCACGCTGCTATCTTCATGGTGCGGGATTACGATCCAGTTGTGAACCAAAACAACGTGTTGGATCGGGTAATTCGTCACCGGGATGCGATTATTTCTCATCTAAACTGGGTGTCTATTTTCCTCGGCTTCCATAGCTTTGGACTTTACATCCACAACGACACAATGCGAGCATTGGGTCGTCCTCAAGACTTGTTCTCTGATACAGGGATTCAATTGCAGCCAGTTTTTGCCCAGTGGATACAAAATATCCACGCCTTGGCTCCTGGTACAACTGCACCTAATGCCCTAGAACCAGTTAGCTATGTCTTTGGCGGCGGTATTTTGGCTGTTGGCGGGAAAGTGGCAGCTGCACCCATTGTTTTGGGCACAGCGGACTTCCTAATTCACCACATTCACGCCTTCACCATTCACGTCACCGTCCTAATTCTGCTCAAAGGTGTGCTATACGCCCGTAGCTCTCGTCTGATTCCAGACAAAGCTAACCTGGGCTTCCGCTTCCCCTGCGACGGTCCTGGTCGTGGCGGTACCTGTCAAGTGTCTGGTTGGGATCACGTATTCCTCGGACTTTTCTGGATGTACAACTCCATATCGATTGTAATTTTCCACTTCAGTTGGAAGATGCAATCAGATGTCTGGGGAACCGTAGATGCAGCCGGGAATGTGACTCACATCACTGGTGATAACTTTGCCCAAAGCGCCATCACCATCAACGGTTGGTTGCGTGACTTCTTGTGGGCACAAGCTACACAAGTCATCAATTCCTATGGCAGTGCGCTATCTGCCTATGGTCTACTCTTCTTAGGCGCTCACTTTGTCTGGGCATTCAGCTTGATGTTCCTGTTCAGTGGTCGCGGCTACTGGCAAGAACTGATTGAGTCCATTGTTTGGGCGCATAACAAACTGAAGGTAGCACCAGCAATTCAGCCTCGCGCTCTGAGCATTATTCAGGGTCGGGCTGTAGGGGTAGCTCACTACCTCTTGGGAGGAATTGCCACAACTTGGGCATTCTTCCATGCACACATCCTTTCAGTAGGGTAGCAATCAGTTGTGGAGTGCTGAGTGCTGAGTGCTGAGTGCTGAGAAAATACTCAAAACTTGGTACTCAGGACTCAAAACTCAGGACTCTAGACGCTGGTATTTGATGGCTAAAGGTCAGAGGATTTATTAAACCTATGGCGACAAAATTTCCGAAATTTAGCCAGGATCTCGCACAGGATCCGACGACTCGTCGGATATGGTATGCGATCGCTACAGGCAACGATTTTGAAACCCATGATGGCATCACAGAGGAAAATCTTTACCAAAAGATTTTCGCAACTCACTTCGGTCACTTGGCAATCATCTTCCTGTGGGCATCCAGCCTCCTGTTCCACGTAGCCTGGCAAGGTAACTTTGAACAGTGGATTAAAGATCCCCTTCACATCCGTCCCATCGCCCATGCGATTTGGGACCCCCACTTTGGTAAACCAGCGATCGAAGCTTTTACCCAAGCTGGCGCTAGCAATCCGGTAAACATTACCTACTCTGGTCTCTACCATTGGTGGTATACCATCGGTATGCGGAATAACGGCGAACTGTACAACGGTTCAGTTTTCTTGCTGTTATTCGCTGCTGTATTACTGTTTGCTGGTTGGCTGCACTTGCAACCCAAGTACCGTCCTAGCTTGGCATGGTTTAAGAGCGCTGAACATCGCCTAAACCACCACTTAGCAGGTTTGTTTGGTGTTAGTTCATTGGCATGGGCTGGTCACTTAATTCACGTTGCTGTCCCCGAAGCTCGCGGTCAGCACGTAGGTTGGGATAACTTCCTGAATACCCCACCCCACCCAGCCGGTTTGACACCATTCTTTACAGGCAACTGGGGTGTTTACTCTCAAAACCCTGACACTCCTGGACATATATTCGGGACATCGCAAGGTGCAGGAACTGCAATTCTGAGTTTCTTGGGTGGTTTCCATCCCCAGACAGAAGCTTTGTGGCTGACTGACATAGCTCATCACCACTTAGCGATCGCAGTTTTATTCATCGTTGCTGGTCACATGTACCGGACAAACTTTGGGATTGGTCACAGTCTCAAGGAAGCATTAAATGCCAAGAATTTCTTTGGTATTCCTGTTGAAGGCCCGTTCAACCTACCTCACCAAGGTATCTACGACACCTACAACAACTCCCTGCACTTCCAATTGGGTTGGCACTTAGCAGCGCTAGGTGTTGTTACTTCCCTGGTAGCGCAGCACATGTACTCCATGCCTTCCTACGCATTTATTGCGAAGGACTACACAACTCAGGCAGCGTTGTACACGCATCACCAGTATATTGCTGGATTCCTGATGCTTGGTGCTTTTGCTCACGGAGCAATCTTCTGGGTACGTGATTACGACCCAGAGCAAAACAAGGGTAACGTGCTTGAGCGCGTACTTCAGCACAAAGAAGCGATTATTTCCCACCTTAGCTGGGTATCCCTTTTCTTGGGCTTTCACACCCTTGGTCTGTACGTACACAACGACGTAGTAGTTGCTTTCGGTACTCCTGAAAAGCAAATCTTGATTGAGCCAGTATTTGCTCAATTCGTCCAAGCTGCGAACGGTAAAGTACTCTACGGTTTAGATACCTTGCTATCTAACCCAGATAGTATTGCTTACACAGCATGGCCCAACTACGCTAACGTTTGGCTACCAGGCTGGTTAGATGCCATCAATGCTGGTACTAACTCCCTGTTCTTGACAATTGGCCCTGGCGACTTCTTGGTACACCATGCGATCGCTTTAGGTCTGCACACCACCACCTTGATCTTGGTCAAAGGTGCTTTGGATGCCCGTGGTTCTAAGCTGATGCCCGATAAAAAGGACTTCGGCTATGCCTTCCCTTGCGACGGCCCCGGTCGTGGCGGTACTTGCGACATCTCAGCATGGGATTCGTTCTACCTCGCTACATTCTGGATGCTGAACACCCTTGGTTGGGTTACGTTCTACTGGCATTGGAAGCATCTAGGTATTTGGCAAGGCAACGTAGCTCAGTTCAATGAGAACTCTACATATCTCATGGGCTGGTTCCGCGATTACCTCTGGGCTAACTCTGCTCAGTTGATTAACGGTTACAACCCCTACGGCGTGAATAACCTATCTGTCTGGGCTTGGATGTTCTTGTTTGGACACCTAGTTTGGGCTACTGGCTTCATGTTCTTAATCTCCTGGAGAGGTTACTGGCAAGAGTTGATTGAAACCCTTGTCTGGGCACACGAACGCACTCCTCTGGCTAACCTAGTTCGCTGGAAAGACAAGCCCGTGGCTCTGTCTATTGTTCAAGCTCGTGTAGTTGGTCTAGCTCACTTCACTGTTGGCTACATCGTGACTTACGCCGCGTTCTTGATTGCTTCTACTGCTGGTAAGTTCGGTTAATTCGGCTGCTAGTTTTGTAGATAAGTAATAAAAATCCCCTGCCGCAAGGTGGGGGATTTTTTGTTGGATTGGCTATTGTTTGCTTATAAATAATCTCTGGAGGTGGGAGCAATAGATTTGGTACAATTGCAGTGATTCGCCTGAATAAAGTTTTGTTAAAAAATACTATGTAAGTTTTAACTAGATTGTTGGCTGGTATCACACAGTTTTGCAGTCTTTTTCAAGTTATTTTTTCATCAACCAAGAGTCTTGGGTTATTGTAGTGGGGCAGAAGTAATATGGCAGAACTGGAAATCCCAGAAAAATATAAGCCTGGGTTCAAACAACTTGTAAGCATAGACGGCAGAACTATAGATGAATTAATTAATGCTTTGAGGCAAGCCCCCCCTTCACTGCTTATCGAGGATTTGGCATCAATAGTGGCTTTACAGGTTCAAGCCTTGACCGTAGAAGAAGTAGAAGATTTGATAGAAGCATTGATTTCCCTGTACAATCTTCGAGATTACTTCGACACACCGACAAATAAGATTGTAGAAAGAATTAGTCAGGCTGTTCAGGATGATCAAGACCTTCCCAATCTTTCTGGAGCAGAAAAACAAGAATTTGAGCGACGATTAGCTGCTTTTTTAGAATTTGATGGTGTTCTTAGTGTTACATCTAAAGCAATTGATGTGATGCGTGACCATGAACGTATATTCACACGCTCTCGTGTTCTTACCGATATGCGTCCTATCTTTGAACCAGATTTAGAAAAAGGCCCAGCAGGTGTTGTAATAGTTCACATGCTGAAAATTCAGTATGCAGATTTAGATGGTACACATGAGTTTTTTGTAGCTTTGGATTCAATAGATTTAGAACAATTACGCCAACAGTTAGATAGAGCAGATAGAAAAGCAAAATCTATCAAATTGATGCTAGGCAGAGCAAATATTCCATACTTGAATTACCTGGATGTAGAATAAAGGTTATACAAATGCCAGTTGCTGTAGAAAAGTCTAATCCTTGGGTTACAAAAGACCAACATAATTTAAAGCGCTCTCAGCCTGATTATTTACCGAGCCAAAATGCAATTGAGATGAATCAAGCCAAGTTCAAAGCTCGATTTGACTGGAATGATCTAGAAGATAAACGAAGAGTACGTGATGAAAATAACTGTGACAATTTACTCTTCTTCAAAAGCGCTAAAGATCGGAAATATGCACTGGAACGCTCTCGATATCGCTCTGTATCTAGACATATAGACTCAGAAGTCACCTTTACAGCGCTTGTTAAGCAATGGCGTGAAGAAACTCGCGGGATGTCATCTACTAATCAAATGTCGATGCACCCTGCATACCAGCAAATTATTGGCATGGGAAAAGCTGTCATCCCACTTTTACTTAGGGAACTGGAAAAGAAATCTGGACACTGGTTTTGGGCATTAAAATCCATCAGCAGAGAAGATCCTGTACCTCCAGAATATAGGGGAAAGGTAAAGGAGATGACTAAAGCTTGGCTAGAGTGGGGTCGGCAAAGAGGCTACAGGTGGTAGGTAATAACGCTTGGGTTAAGTTTGTGACAGAAAATATTGAGCGTGATTATCCTAACCTCACTGTCTATGGATACAAACTTACCAGTCCAGATACAATTGATTACAACTGTATTGCTTGGGCAGCAGAAGATGATGAAACATGGTGGTGGCCAGATATTCAACATCAGTACTACTGGCCACCAGATATTTCTAGAGAAGAAACGCTTGAAGCCTTTCAAGAAGTATATAAAATGCTTGGCTATGAAGTCTGTGAAGGTGATGTTTTAGAAGAGAGATTTAAAAAAATAGCTATATATACTAATTCCAATAAAGTACCAACCCACGTTGCGAGACAACTACCGACTGGTAAATGGACAAGTAAACTGGGATCACTTGAAGATATAGAGCATAATAATTTACAAGGGCTAACTGGAAATCCTGGTTATGGAGAGGTTGCCTGTATTATGAAAAAATCAATTCCAGTGTAGAAAATATTTAGCATTGCGATGAGTACAATGACATTACAGATTTTCACCAGAGGAGTTATTAGGTGTCTATTCCCGAAATTACTCAAAAGCTGTTAGCAGCAAAACGAGAGAAAGGACTAAGCTTTGCCGATTTAGAAAAAATTCTCGGACGTGATGAAGTATGGATTGCTGCTTTAATCTACCGTCAAGCCAGCGCTTCTGAAGAAGAAGCTAAGTTACTGGTTGAAGCATTGGGGTTAGATGCTAGTTATATTAATGAGTTGACTGAATACCCTGTAAAAGGATTGGGCCCAGTTGTACCAACCGACCCACTAATTTATCGTTTTTACGAGATTATGCAGGTGTACGGATTCCCAATTAAAGCCGTGATTCACGACAAATTCGGCGACGGAATTATGAGCGCGATTGACTTTACCTTAGATGTGGAAAAACAAGAAGACCCTAAAGGCGATCGCATTAAAATTATTATGTCTGGTAAATTTCTACCATATAAAAAGTGGTAATGTTTCAGTTAGTTACACAAACCTCTGCACTGAGCGATCGCAAAATCTTTCTGGAGTATCTTCTAACACACGATAAGCCGCTTCTCTACGTTCGCGCAGCGTGTCGCAGACAGACGCTCCGCGAATGCGTCTACGGCGTCAGCGCCGCTCCGACTTCTCTGTGCGTTAAAAAAATAACTTTTAAAATTAAATACTTAGACAATACCAAAACAAGTTATAACTATAAAAAATGAGATAATTTTATAACTCTTGCAAGAAGAACCAATAACGCCACCAAAAGAAATAATTTTTAATCCCTCTTATACCCAGCAGAACGGAGCAGCATATTTAGGTGATAGTCTTAAACTTATTAAATTCATTGATGATAATAGTATTAATTTAATTATCACATCACCTCCATTTGCTCTGACACGAAAAAAAGAATACGGTAACGAAACTGCTGAAAAATATATTGAGTGGTTTCTACCTTTTGCCTATGAATTTAAAAGAGTACTGGCAGATAATGGCTCATTCGTACTAGATTTAGGTGGCGCTTACTTACCTGGTAATCCCGTGCGGAGTATCTACCAATACGAACTTTTAGTCAGATTATGCAAAGAAGTAGGTTTCTTTCTTGCTCAAGAATTTTACCACTATAATCCGGCTCGACTGCCAACCCCTGCTGAGTGGGTGACAATCAGGCGAATTCGCGTCAAAGATTCTGTAAATGCAGTTTGGTGGTTGTCTAAAACACCGAATCCTAAAGCAGATAACAGAAAAGTTTTAAAGCCCTATAGCCAAAGTATGAAACAATTACTCAAAAATGGCTATAAGCCTAAAATACGTCCTAGTGGACATGATATTTCGGATAAATTCCAAAAGGATAACCAAGGTGCAATTCCGCCAAATCTACTAGAAATTGCTAATACTGAATCGAATAGTGCTTATTTACGACGCTGTAAAGCAGCAGAAATTAGACCCCATCCAGCACGTTTTCCTCAAGGGTTCGCCGAGTTCTTCATCAAATTCTTAACTGATGAAGGTGATATAGTATTAGATCCATTTGCAGGTTCTAATACAACCGGCTTTGTTGCTGAAACTCTGCAACGCCGATGGATATCTTTTGAAATTAACGAGAATTATATAACGGGAAGTCGTTATCGATTTAGCCAATAACAAAATTAAGTAAACAGTGAGGACTGAGGAGTTAAAATTTATAACTCATAACTCCTAACTCATAACTACTCACTTAAATTTCCCCATTCACCTGCATTTGATGAACTTGATCCGCTAGCTCTTGACGACCTTGATCATCTAGTTTGTCAATTGCTAACATCCCCATGAGAATAACTTCTTTCAGGGTCAAACGTGTCGAATGTGCCTGTTTTTGCACAATCTCCTTAATAATGGGACTGACACCAATCGCTGTACTAGCTCTTGCCACGGAATAAAAGGAAAACACTAATGATTCAGCCTAAATATTAGCACTTCCAATGAGGTTATTCTCTAGAGTTAAAACTTAATTTAAATGTGTTTCAACTCATACTTCAATGAGTAAACATAAATTTTAAATTACGTATATAGAGAACAACTGTTCTAAGTGCAGGGCATTATCATACTACTGGACAATCTATATCAAACCTTCAATCATGGCATCAAACGTCAGAGCTTACTTTTCGATGAAAATAAATTTAACTTTTGTCATTCCTGGATAACGGGTATAGTGTCTGACACCACTGTAAATGACTCCAGAGTTATCCTAAACCTGTTTGATTGAGGGTCAAACCTCTTTTTTGAGTGAGTTCTCTTTCTTCTGACTATGGCAAACCTGATGCTTGCTGATTGAGGGCACACCATCGTATGATATCAATATTCTCAACAGTTAAATTTTTGCCTATTCCTCTAGAATTTCTACTAAATCTTCAATCGTCACATCAAAGGTGCGAGCTAATTTGTGAATGGCAGTAAAGTAAACTCTTGTCATTCCCGGACGATGGGCATAACTTCTAACTGGGCTGTAAATTACCCCAGAACGGTCAGAAAGTTATTTTAGTGTCCATCCTTACTCTTGTGGTAGTTCTCGAATCTTTAATCTGAACTAATCCCATATTTGATAACTGATGTATTTGCACCGCTCAATTTCATATGAGAAATTAAAAAGTGTAGACGTGTACTCCTGCAAAGAAGCAAGCTACGCACAGCGTCTCCAAGAGTTGCGGCTTGTCGTCAGACATCGCCTCTCGGTCTAGCAAACTCTCATGCGATCGCCACAATTTACTGAAATCTGGAAACCTAAAATCAAATGCTTATTCCCTATATTAGTAACATCAAAAGCAAAAACCTCTGTCCTGAGATACTCAAAAATCACTCACTAATCGCCGAGTTTGCAAACACTTGCAATATTTGTGACAACTAAGTTATGGAAAGTGTCGGCTGATGAAAACAGTGCTGTCAGTAGAAGTATTCTCACAAATCAGACTTGTATACCACCGGGAAAACCGTACTTTAAAGAGATCGTAAATTATCAAATATAATCTCGTGAACACGCTTTACAGAACTATACAGTGTAAATAAGAATAATAACTTAACCGAAGTAAAATTTTCCTGAATACAGGCAACTAATGCTGTCATAGGGAAAAGCAGTGAGTAGAGGAGAGACAAATCGATGAAGGACCCTTATCTGTTGGCAGCAGGTTTGTTAACAGGATTGGCAATACCCGCATCGGCTCTTCCACATCTGTCGATTGTCCTGCCAGAAAATTCTAGATTCCTGTGGGATTTAAAACAGGGTTCGCAGACAATAGTCAGTACAAAAATTATCAAGAGCGTTGATTTCTCCTTACCAGAACTCAGCGGCCAAGCGTTACAACCCCTAAAAAGTTCGCAGCCAACAGTAGGTGAGGAAAATATCAAGAGCGTTGATCTATCCTTAGCAGAACCCGACAGTCAGGGATTACCAGCCCCAACGGAGTCACAACTCAACTCTAGCGGCCAAGCAGCTGGTCTTTCACTGACATCTGGCAATCAACTTTACTACCAAAGATTGGCGGCTCTGAAAACAGGTCAGATTTATACACGCGTAGATAGTGATAATTTGCAATCTTTGTGGGAGTCGATCAAGAAACGTCAGCTAACTTATGACGACTGGAAAAGTTTACTAGCTTTAGAAGCTAGAGCGATCGCTCAAGGTCAAGGTGTAAATCATCTAAGTATCTTAGTTGGTGATTCTTTGAGCATGTGGTTTCCTAGAGAAAAACTGCCTGCTGGGAAATTGTGGCTGAATCAAGGCATATCTGGAGATACTTCCAGTGGTGTTTTAAAAAGATTAGGGGCATTTTCGGCAACGCGGCCAGATGTGATTTACATCATGGCTGGGATTAACGACTTACGCAAAGGCGCTAGTGATGAAACAATTTTGCGTAATTATCGCCGAATTATCCACCGCTTACGACAGACTCATCCACATGCTCAAATCATTGTCGAATCAATTTTGCCTACTCGCCTACCAAAACTTTCCAATAGCCGCATTCGTCACATAAACATACAATTAACCGTGATTGCCAAGCAAGAAGGCGCTAATTATCTAAATATCTATAGCTGGTTTACGGATATGGAAGGCAATATGCGCCCAGAGTTGACTACAGATGGGTTGCACCTGTCTCAAGAGGGATATGATGTGTGGCGATCGGCACTACAGCAGATAGAATACAAGCTGACTCAGCGTGAGAATTGAGCGATCGCTTTGCCGATGCTTGGAGCGATCGCATCACCATAGCCTAGACGGGCTGCCAAATAGTCCCTGTAGATATAAATATTTGTAATTTCAATAGTATAGCAGGGGACTCTTTACTGGGGACTGGGTTGAAAGTCTGTTTGTATATAGGTTTTATCATCAGTTAATGTCCTAACCTTCTTGTCCGTTGCTATAAATTTGCGGAAGTTCCTCAGAGAGGAATGAAATTAAACGTGTGCAAATCGCTCACACAAATCAGCCATATCTTCACCAAGATTTGCTGCATTCAAATTCCGGTAGCTTTTTTGCAGACGAATCGCTAATAAATGCTATAGTTTAACGCCCAAGGCTTCTTGATTCAAAACCTGATTCAACTTACCACTGCGATAACCTTCCAAATCTAGGGTTACGTAGATAAATCCAAAATCTTGAAATGCCGAAACTAATGTTTGTAAATCGTTAGTCAACACAAACTCTTTAATTTGTTCTGGTGGTAATTCAATGCGTGCTACATCCCCTTGCGATCGCACACGCAAATTCTGCCAACCTAGCTTTCTTAAGAAAATTTCTCCTCTACCGACTCGTTGCAATTTAGCGACAGTAATCTCTTCACCGTAAGGAAACCGGGAACTGAGGCAAGGTTGAGCAGGTTTATCCCACCAAGCTAAACCGAGTTGTTGCGAAAGTTGGCGAACTTCTAATTTCGTGACACCGACTTCTGCTAAAGGCGATCGCGCACCTCTTTCCTTAGCCGCCTGAATTCCTGGGCGATAATCATGCAAATCATCGGCATTCACCCCATCTACTACATAGGGATAACCCAACTCTAAAGCTAAAGGTTTGAGAGTATCGTGCAACTCACTTTTACAGAAATAACAGCGGTTAACAGGGTTAGAGGTGTAATTGGGATTTTCCATCTCGTGAGTCTGGACGATTTTATGAGGAATCCCAATAGTTGCAGCTTGAATTTTCGCATCTTCCAATTCTTCTGGTAATAGCGAAGGAGAAACAGCAGTGACAGCCAAAGCGCGATCGCCCAACACATCAAAAGCAATTTTGGCAACCAAAGTGCTATCAACGCCCCCAGAGTAGGCAATCAACGCCTGCTCCATTTCCAGAAATAAGGCTCTTAATTGCTCAAATTTTTCTGTCAGCATCATTTCCCAATCCTGCCCAAACCCTATAGCACCCAACAATTTCTATTGTAGTCATTAGTTACGGGGCATGGGGCATGGGGCATTGGGCATTGGGCATGGTTATTCTCCTTGTCTCCCTCATCTCTCCCACTCCCCATCAACCTCGGTTGGCGCTGTGCTGTATTTAGCTATCAGACTTTTTAAAAGTGGTAAATCAATCGGTTTAGAAATATAGTCATTTACTCCAGCCGCTAGACAAGTTTCGCGATCGCCTTTCATCGCCATTGCTGTTTGAACAATTACCGGAATCGCCCGATATTGCCGATTTTCTCGCAGTTGTTGCACCAACTCAAGACCATTTCCATCTGCCAGGTAAACATCCATTAAAATCACCGCTGGGTCTAACTGTGTTAGAGCTTCCCACATCTCAGTAGCATTTTTGACCCAAGTCACCTGATATCCCAATTTATGTAGATAAATTTGCATCAAATCAGCGTTGGGTAAGTCATTTTCTACCAGCAAAATATCCACACAGGAACTAGGTGTGAATGGCAAAGGAGATGAGGAAAATTTTGCTTCCCCTGCTCCCCCTGCTTCTCCTGCTCCCCCTGCTCCCTCATCTCCTCCCACTTCTGCCTCTTGCTTAAGGGGAAGTATGAGGGTAAAACGAGAGCCGCGATCTACTTCAGATTCCACTTTCACAGAACCACCGTGAATTTGAGCGAGTTTCCGAGTCACTGATAAACCCAAACCAGTACCTTCAACACCACCAGCTACAGCCTTGGCAATTTGAAAATAGGGTTGAAACAGTTGAACTTGGTCTTCTTGGGAAATGCCAGTGCCAGTATCCCAAACAGTAAAATGCATAAATACACCTTTGGGAGCAACCTGTAAGCCAACACTTCCAATACTTGTAAACTTTAGGGCGTTGAAGAGTAAATTCAACAGCATTTGCTTGAGTCGTAAGGGGTCGGCTACTAGGGTTGTAATATCGGGTTCAAGTTCTAGGCACAGTCTCAAACCCTTATTAGCGGCTTTCTCTTTCACCAGTGCCAAAACATTGCTACACAGCAGTGGCACATCTATTGTTTCCCACTGCACTTCCAGCTGATTTGCTTCAATTTTAGAGAGATCCAAAATATCATTAATCAGAGCTAGCAAGTGCTTGCCGCTAGACTGAATGATATTTAAATACTCTTGCTGGCGTTCTCTAGTTGGTTCGTATCCTGGGGCTAAAAGCAGGTCGCTAGACAAGATTATAGAACTAAGCGGTGTGCGAATTTCGTGACTAGTATTTGCCAGAAACTGATTTTTGAGTTGATTGGTGCGCTCCAATTCTTGATTAGAGCTACTTAACTGTTCATACCGTTGCTGCCAAGATAGGATGTGCCTAAGTTGTAGCAAGGCTGTCGTACAGTACTTGGCAGACCTTGCCATCAATTGTGATCTGAGTTGAGCTTGTGATTCGATGAGCGACTCACGATCAGAACTTAGGGGCGCTGCGGCGATAATTAGCCAGCCCATGACGCTGCCAGAATCATCAGCTAACCGCCAAGCGCTCGGTGGTTGTTGATTCTCAAGCTGTTGCAAATCTTCGAGTTCTATGACCTCTTGCAATCTCAACAGCAGCTTTTTTTCTGCTGTCAGCACTTCTAGAAATAAAGGTTGTGAGTTTGGGGATGGAGAACGAGAAACATAGCAAACTGTGGCAACAGTTTCTTGTGGTTGAAACAGAGCGATGCCTACGGCACAATCTGTAAGCGCCAGATTACTGCTGTGAACAGCACTGTTAATCTCGTTAACCACAGTTTGGAAAATTTCCGCTTGTGCGGCTCCTGCCTGTGGGACAGTGTTACAAGCAGAAAGTAGGCAATCATTAAGGCGACTTTGCAACTGGTTCAAGCTGCTCTCCAGCCACAGCTGTGCGCGAAGTTGCTGAATTGTTGTCAAAAGTTTTGGCGTTACATCTATCTGTGAGTTCTGGTCTGGTAAGCTTGAGTACTGCTGCATGGTCAACTAGACCGCTGAACAAGTTTAGCTTTGCATAAAAATCCGAACAGGATTCTATGTATATTAGCGGAGAATTCTTTTTTATTTATCAACCATAACTTATGTTGTTATAAACCATAACTTATGATGTCGGATTTAGCAGCTAGACCAAAAAAATTATTGTATGAACCACTGACCTAAAATTTTTTAAAAGCAACTTAAGACTTATGGATACACAATTCGCCCAACTAATCGTTAATGGGATTGCGGTGGGGAGCATTATTGCTCTAGCCGCAGTTGGACTGACTCTTACCTATGGAATTTTACGGCTATCTAACTTTGCTCATGGTGACTTTCTAACTTTAGGAGCCTATCTGACTTGGCTGATAAACACTATTGGAGTCAATATTTGGCTGTCGATGATCGTGGCGGCGGCGGGAACAGTAGCAGCAATGCTGTTATCGGAAAAGTTACTGTGGTCAAAGATGCGCTCTATCCGCGCTACTTCCACTACGCTGATTATTATTTCTATCGGGCTTGCCTTATTTCTTCGCAATGGGATTATTTTTATCTGGGGTGGCAAGAACCAAAATTATGATTTACCTGTTACCCCGGCTTTAGATATTTTGGGTTTAAAGGTGCCGCAAAATCAATTATTGGTATTGGGGTTGGCGGTGCTAGCAATTTTAGGGCTGCATTACCTGCTACAAAATACCAAAATTGGTAAAGCGATGCGAGCAGTTGCTGACGATCTGGACTTAGCCAGGGTTTCAGGTATCAATGTTGACCGAGTAATTTTCTGGACTTGGCTAATTGCTGGCACTCTTACGTCATTGGGCGGCAGTATGTATGGGTTAATTACAGCCGTGCGTCCGAATATGGGATGGTTCTTAATTTTACCGTTATTTGCCTCAGTAATACTTGGTGGGATTGGCAACCCCTACGGTGCGATCGCGGCAGCTTTTATTATTGGCATCGTCCAGGAAATCAGCACCCCTTGGCTGGGTTCACAGTATAAACAAGGTGTAGCACTGTTGATCATGATTTTGGTGCTGCTCATTCGTCCCAAAGGTTTATTCAAAGGGACGATTTGAGCAGCACCACTCCACTTCTAACTATTGAATAATGTGGAAGTAGTAGGCTGCTACCAGGAAGTTAATAGCCAACAAGAACAGTGCCCAGCCTGTGCGATAGGCGTAGGGAGGTTTAGCTCCACTGTCGGCAACTGGGGAATTCTTAGCTTTAGCAGTCATAATGCGATTCTCCTAATGTCAAGACTTTTTAAGAAATACCAAACTGGCGTACCAAATACTCAAATTCTTTAAGAATATTTGTGTGAACTTGAGAATTGGGCATTGGGTATGGGGCATTGGAGATTGGGAAAGAGGAGGCAGGAGGCATAAATTCTTCAATTTTGAATTTTGTTAGCGTAGCGTAAAGCCTTCTCTTCTCCCTTGGCGCTAGCCTCTCCCAATGTGAGAAGGGGAGACGCACTCGCGTCCCTTGAGGCAACGCATAAAGGCATATCTTCTCTACCAGACGCACTCGCGTTCGCTTAGAGCGAGTCTGCGTTCGCTTTTAGCGTCTCGTAGAGAGCGTCATTTTGAATTTTGAATTGATTTCTCCCCACTCCCT